>CAYLWD010000037.1:0-7464 GCA_964387305.1 uncultured archaeon | reverse complement strand
ACTGTTAAAAATAAAATTCAACCGTTACGTGAAAACGATTTTTCAAAAAAAGATTCTGCTTTATCAAATAAAGATTCTGATAAACCCAATATGGGTTCTAATGAATTGAATAATGATTCTAACGAATTGGATAATGATTCTAACGAATTGAATAATGATTCTAATGAATCAAATCAAGAAGATGTTTTTGAAGCACCGCTTGATTTTGATGAACAAATAACTAGACAAATTCCTACAATAAAAACTCAAGGGGATAAACTTTTTGATGAAAATAATCAGGCAAATGCTCTTGCCGAACTTGATGAAGAAAAAGAAAATTCTGAAGATATTGTTAATAAAATAATTAAGGAAGTTTCAAAATCGAAAGACGAATCATTGAGTTCAAAACCAAAAGAGTCGGAAAAAAATTCTGAAAAATCGTTGCCACCAAACCAAGTTTCGCAAGGTGCTCAACAAGTTTCACAAAAGCCTCAATCTACTTCACAAACAGTGCAACCATCTTCACAAAAATCATCGCAAAATTCTTTTGATGATTCTTTAAAGAAAAAATATTCTTTCGATGCTCCAAGTAGTGATGTTGATGAACTTTGGAAAAAAGGAATAATTGTTGCAGTTAATGCAAAACTTGCCGAAATGAAAAAACTTCGAGACGATATTGAAAAAGTTGTTGCAGAGAACGTTGATTCTGCGGTTAGACAAGAATCTAGACAATTAAAAGTTTTACTTGATTCACAAAAAGATTTGATTATTTCAAGCAATAAGGATGCGCTTGAACAAAAACAAAAAGAAATTACATTTATTATTGATTCAAAAATTACTGAATTAAAAAAATACAATAATGATTTAGCATTAAACATTTCTGCGTTGGATTCAATGAAAGAAGAAAATGAAAAAGCACTTTCTGCAATGAGTTCTTCTCTTGATGATGCAAAGAAAATAAAATCTTCGTTAATAATGGAAATGAATTCTGAATTAATTACTGCAAAATCCCAAGTGGAAGAATTACAATCAGTTTCTGATAAAAAAATGAAGGAAATGGATGAAAGGGTAAATAAAACTCTTGAATTAGAAAAGAAAATAGCTGAAGGTATTATGGAACAAGCTGAACAAAAAATTGAACAAATGACTATGAAGAAAGCAGAGGATATGATTGATGAAATGGAAATAGAGTTGAACAGAATTCGCTCGGTTCAAAAAACTCTTGCGCTTGATACGCTTGAACAAAAAGTAAAAACTCTTGATGAATTCAAAGCACAGTTCCTTGAGAGCATGACTAAAAATATTGCTGAAATGAATAATGCTGTTCAACAATTAAATCAACAAAATGATTTTGCTAAGGACCAACTCAAGCAACGAATGTTAATCTTTGATGCAAAAATAGAGGAATTAACAAATTTTGAGAAAACCTTTACTGAATATATTACTCGAAATCTTGCGAGAGAAAATTATTCGAGTAAGGAAGCTACAAAAAAATAATTTGTAAAAAAATTTATTTTATTGAATACCCTTTTGTGGTTGCGCAAGTAAGTTTAGTGTTTCTTTTTTCTATTTTTTTAGTTTCTTTTCGTGAATTTTTTTCATTTTCCTTTTCATTTCTTATTTTTTCTAATTGCACACAAGCCATACAAAATTCTTTTTCAGTTGGTTCCCCACAAATAGTGCATTCTTTTAATGCATCAGATTCTTTTATGGTTTTTGTTTTTCCCTTTGCATTTTCAATCATCATTGGTTTTAGTCCTTCAAAAAACCTTAGTATAGAGTACTTTGTTCCAGGAAACCTTGTTTCGAATTGGTTCAACATTTCCCTGTATTCGTTTCTTTTAGCAGTCCAACTATATGGACAGCACTCCTCCGAGGAGTGTTGTATTCTTTTGAATGCACAATAAGCCATTACTTCTTTTTCCATTGTTTCGTACAAAGGTTTTATTCTTTTTACAAACCCTGTGTGTTCTACTACTCCTGCGGTTGCTCCCATTCTAACAAACCTATTCAATTCGTTATTGTAAATATTCATTACAATGCTTTGCACTTCATCATCTAAGTTGTGTCCAGTAACAAGTCTTTTTGCTCCAAGTTTTTTTGCATATTTGTTCATAATGTTTCTTCGTAATGTTCCACAAAAAGCGCATGTTCCCCCAAGCTTTGGATTCCTCAAAACCAAGGGCATTATTTCATCATTAGTTAAACCAAATTCTTTTTTGAAAGAAATTACTTTACAATTAATTTTCCATTCCTTGCAATTCTTTTCCGCAGTTCTTATTGCAGTATTTCTATATCCTTTTACTCCTTCATCAATTATTATTGCTTGGATTTCATTATTCTTTGAATAAAATTTTTTTAATAGAATTAAAACGACTGCTGAATCTTTTCCTCCACTGTACGCAACAAGTAATTTTTCTCTTGGTTTGAATAAAGAATATTTGCGAATAGTTTTTCTGAACCTATCTTCAAAGAATTGGATAAAATGTTTTTCGCAAAATTTGTGTGGCCCGTAATGCAGGGTAATAACTGCTTTGTCTTTGCACTTATCGCAATGCACAAGTAAACTTTTTGTATCTTTTTTGGTTTGTTTAGTCATAATAGAATGCTTAAATATTCAAAAGCATTAAATAATGTGATTTTTGACATTATTGTTGAAAATTAAAAAAAGGTGATGTAAATGGCTTTGCGTAGAAAAGTTTCTCGGAAAGAAATTGTGCGGGATAATAAAACTAATTTGAAAATGTCTTTCTTTGGAAGAATTTCTCACAAGATTTCTTTGTGGATAAAAGAGCTCAAAGGAGAACTCTAAACGTATTTTTCGAATTAGTGAATGTTTAAATATAGTTTGAGCAAGAAATATTGTAATTAAGTGATTATTTTTAAGTAGAGGGGGGATGTTATGCCAGGAAGAGTAAGGAATTTGTGGAATAGGTTATTTAGGCCTAAGGCTAATGTTAAGGAAGTTTTTGGTAGAGCAAATAGGGTTGCAGGTAGTCGAGTTGTTAGAACTGTTGCTGGGACAAATAAATCCCTTCTGAGAAGAAGAGGAACTAAAGGTCCCATAAAAGATTTTCTGAGGCGCAATCAAGGGAGTAGACGCGGTCGAGGTAACCCCCCAGTTAAACGTGGGCAACAAAAACGTGGAAGATAATCTTGGGATTTGAAAAGAGTACCTTTTTAAATGCTTTTCCTCGAATTTCTTTTTTAGAGCTGTTTAATTTAATAAATTGGTGAGTAAATTTTTGGTAAGCAAAATGGCTTTGGAATTAATTATTTGATTAAAGTGATTCAAATGGGTGCATATAAACAAATTACACAAACTTTTCAAAAAGAATGGAAAGGACTTAAAGACAAGGATTACAATTACGATAGGGCTTTGAAGGATAGAGCACTTGATTACAGAAATGATGATAGAGCTATTGTGAAATTAGAAAAACCTACTAATATTCCTACTGCGAGAACAGTTGGGTACAAGGCAAAGCAAGGAATTTTTGTTGCTCGGGTTAGAGTAAGAAAAGGACACGGAGTTTTTAAACGTCCTAAAAATAAGCGCAAGCCAAGGAACATGGGGCTTAACAAAATTACTAGGATGAAAAGCATTCGTTCAATGGCTGAAGAGAGAGCATCAAAGCATTTTGAGAATGCAGAAGTACTTGGTTCTTACAAGATTGCGGAAGACGGACAAAAACATTATTTTGAAATAGTGCTTGTGGATAGAAATTCAACTTCAATAGTTAATGACAAGAATTATTCTTGGTTAGTTCACGGACAAAAAGGAAGAGCAGAGAGAGGAAAAACTTTTGCTGGTAATGTAAACAAAAAATTCAATAAAATGAATACTAGGAAAAGAAGAGCGAAAGGAAAATTGGATTTTCGTTTTGGTTAATTTCCAAAGCGTTTTATTTTTATGGACGTAGTTTACCTACAACCACTCAAAGAGTTGTTGCAGCTAAGCACTTATTTCAAGGAAGAACTAGTTGTTCTAGTGCAAAATGAGTCGCAAGAATCGATTGTAAAAAAATCTGGATTAATTCCCTGCTTTGTTGTTTCAGAATCAACAAAAGATTTGAATAAAATTAAATCATTGAAAGCCGTTATAGGCGGTTCGATTAAAACTAATGAGTTTTGTGCTCGAATTAAAGCTGATTTTTTGTTACAACCCTCTAACACTAAACAATTTTTTGATGTGGGGTTAGCAAAAAAACTTTCTGATAACAACACTACTGTTGTTTTCATGCTTTCAGATTTTATTGACAAAAATTCTTTTGAAAAACACCAGTTTTGGAAAAATTATTTAGAAGTTGCAAAGCATTGTAGAAAAAAGAAAACAAAATTGTTAGTTGCTTCGGGCTCAAAAGACCCTTTGCTATTACGCGCACCAAAAGTAAGGGAAGCGATGGCTATACTTCTTGGGTTGAGTAAAAAAGAAGTGGCTGAGGGGATGAAATCAATTGAAAAAAATAAAAAATATTAATGTGTGATGATTATGAAGATTGAAAAAAACAAGAAAGCAATTACTCCTTCTAGTCAGAGGGACAAGAAGAGATACATTTTGCTTGAAGTCCTTAATGCCAACATTGGTGAAAAAGATTTTTATTTTGGTTTTTGGATTGAATTACTATCTTTTTTTGGTTCAAAAGGTTTAGCTGAAATGAATCCAAGAATAGTCTTGTACAAAGACAATAAAGCAATTATTAAATGCAATCGTGGTAAAGAAAACGATTTGATTGCGGGCTTTGCTTTGATTCAAAAAATAAGGAACAAAAAAATTATTTTGAATCCACTATACGTTTCCGGAACGATTAAAACTTTGAAAGAAAAAGCTGGTTTTGATTTAACAAAAAGAGTTGAGGCTAGCAAAGAATTGGCTAAAGAAATTAGTGCTGAAAGTGGGAAAGAAAAAAATAAATGCGTTGAAGAAAACAAAAGTGAAGCGATTAAAGCTGGTGAACCGAGTATAAAACAGGTACTTAAAAGTGAATAGTGGGGAGCACGTCTTCTAGAACCTTTTTAAACAATTCTCTTCTGAATCTAGTTAATTTAGCCAAGTAAGTTTGTTTTTTTGATTGGTTATAATTTTTTTGTGAAGGTGGTTTTATGTATCCGGTTAATTCGAAAGTTCCTGCTTATGATAAAGCGTCAACAATGTTTTCTCCTGAAGGTAGGTTATACCAAGTTGAATATGCTTCAAAGATTGTTGAACAAGGAACTACTGCAGTTGGAATAGTTTATTCTGACGGAATTCTTTTAGCAGCAGACAAACCGAATAATACTAAATTACTTATCTCGGCTTCTATTGAAAAAATATTCAAGATTGATGAATTAATTGGAGTAGTTTCAGCTGGTTTAGTTGGGGATGCACGAAGATTAGTTGGAATTGCTAGGAAACAAGCACAAGAAAATCGAATGGTTTTTTCCGAAGCAATCCAAATTGATACAATGGCTAAAGAAATTGCTGAAACAATGCAAGCATTCACTCAATACGGTGGGTTAAGACCATTCGGAGTAGCATTTATTGTTGGTGGCGTTGATGAGAAAGGCCCGGCTTTATTCGAAACAGAACCCAGTGGAGCAATTGCTCGTTATAGAGCATCTGCTATTGGTAGAAACAAAGGCAAAGCGGTTATGGTTCTAGAAAAAGAATACAAAGAAGTTTTGCCACTAGAAAAAGCAATTCAAGTTGCTTTTACTGCTTTAACTAAGGCTTTACCTGAACACGAAAAAATGACTCTTGAAAGATTAGAGATGGCAGTTATTGATAAAAAGGGTTTTCGTTTCTTGGATCAAGCTGATGCAAAAAAATTCTTGAAAGTGTGAATAAGAAAGCTCCTTATTTTTGAAATGTTGGGCAATTTGCCTTTACACTCACTTTTTTAAACCCTTTTCTTCACAATTCCAATTGGATTAGATAGTTGAGTTAAGGTTCCGAATAACTAGTAGGTGCCTTTTTCGAGTGAAACAATGTTAATGTTTTTGTTTTTTGGCGTTAGCCAATAACAATGTTACTCAAATTCAACGCTTCCGGAAGGATAGCATGGTTAAGCTTGAAGATGCTGTAATAGCTAAACTTGAAAAAGCAGGACACAAATTTGAATTACTTGTTGATTCTGACCTAGCTTTGGATGTTAAACACGGAAAAGAATTTGATGTTGAAGAGCTTTTAGCAGTTGACAAAATATTTAAGGATGCTAAAGCCGGCGATGTTCAAAGTGATGAAATAATCCACAAAGCACTTGGTTCAAATGATTTGAAAGAGTGTGTAAAAAAAATAGTTCAACAGGGCGAAGTCCAGTTGACTACAGAACAAAGAAGAGCATTGAAAGAAAAAAAGCGTCTTGAAATAATTACTTTCATTACTAGGAATGCGATTAATCCGCAAACAAAGACTCCACACCCGCAAATAAGAATAGAGAATGCGATGGAGCAAGCAAAGATTCATATTGATGAATTTAAGAGTGCGGAAGAACAAATCGAAATAATAGTGAAAGCAATTCGCCCAATCATTCCCATTTCAATGGAGAAAATTGATTTTGCAATAAAAGTGCCTGCAAGATATTCAGGTAAAGCAAATTCAATTATTCATCGATTCGAAATAAAGAAAGAAGAGTGGCTCAATGATGGTTCCCTCGTTGCTGAATTTGTTCTACCTGTAAGAATGAAACAAGATTTGTTGAATGAACTCAATGCAATAACGCACGGAGAAATAGATGTAAAAATGCTTGAAACAAAAAGTTAGTGAAACATAAAAAACGAAATATGATTAAATGAAATAAAATATAATGAAATGAAATAAAATAAAAAATTAAAATAAAATAAAAAATGAAATAAACTGAAATGAAATGAAATAATATTTAACTATAAAGGATAGGTGAAATGATGAAGAAAATAGTAGTGCCTGGAGAATTGGTGTCTGCCGAGCGTAAGCGCTTGGGTAGTAATGTTTTCGTGAATAACGGAAAAATATTCTCAAAAGTTTTGGGTTTATATGATGATGAAGGAGATTACGCTAGTGTAGTTGCTTTCAACGGAATGTATTACCCTAAAATAGACGATGTGGTAATTGGTGCAGTTAGTAGAGCTGTTTCGG
Organism: uncultured archaeon; assembly: GCA_964387305.1. GTDB lineage: Archaea > Iainarchaeota > Iainarchaeia > Iainarchaeales > JAAZKV01 > CAYLWD01. The sequence continues at coordinate 395 of CAYLWD010000037.1, read as the reverse complement.
TTGGCTACAATATTAATGTAAATTCGTTTACAGACTCTTTTATTCCATCAAAAATTTTGAGGGAAGATTTGAGAGTAGGCGACATTGTTTCTGCAAAAGTGCAGGACGTTGACGAAAAAAAAGAAGCTGACTTGGCTTTTCCGAGGAAATTAATTGGCGGAGAAATAATTGTAATTACTCCTGCAAAAGTTCCTAGGTTTATTGGTAAGAACGCTTCAATGTATGAATTAATGAAACAAGGAACTGGATGCAATTTGCTTGTGGGCAAGAATGGAAGAATTTGGGCTCGCGGAGGAAATATTCAGTTATTAAAAAAAGTTGTTGGATTTATTGAAGACAATTTTTATAAAAGCAATTTGACTAACTCTGTTGAAGGATTATTGAAGAAAGAAAAC
>CAYLWD010000036.1:0-7563 GCA_964387305.1 uncultured archaeon | reverse complement strand
AAAAACTAAAAGAAGAAATAATTGCAAACCTTACAAAAGAAAAAAATAATTTTGAAAAAGAAAAAATTGTTGATTTAGAGAATACTTCAAAGAAAAGCGCATTAGAAGAACTTAAAAAAATAAGTTATTCTTTAGAAAAAGAAAAAAACAAACAAGAGATTTCAGAATATGGTAAGGAACAAAGTAATAAAGAAAACATTAGCAATGAACAAATCATTAAAGAAAATGCAAATAATTCATTTTCAAAAATAGCTGAAAGAAAAGGGTTTATGGAAGCAGTACTTCCTTTTGAAGAGGAACAAAAAATTTACAAACAAATAGGTTCGCTAAAAGAAATTCCTGCAAAGGTAACTCCTGATTCAAATCAATCAAGTGAAGGGAATGAAATTCAATCAACTGGAGATTTAACACTACAAGAATTTAATGAAATAAAAAAAGGTATTGCAAGTTCAAAACCATTAGCTGAATCTTTCATAATGAGCGAGGACGCAACAAAATTAGACTCAAAAATAAAGGGTCCAGAAATTAGTGCAATAAAAGGCAATGCCCCCAAATGGGTAAGAAAACAAAAAGATTTAACTGAAAAAAATGTAAAAGATTTAAAAACTAAAGAAAAATCTACTGACAAAACTAGAGCGTTAGCAAGAAGAGAAGAAGAAAAAAGATTTATTGCTGAAGCAATTGAAGAACCGGAAGAAGAAGAACCTGAAGGAGGCTATGAAGTAAAAGAAGTTAATTTTGAGGATGATAATTCTGAAGATGATTATTCATTATCAGGACCAACTAGAGCAACTCCAGAAAAACCATCTTCTCCCACCCCAATAGACATAATGTTCGACACATTAACCACTTATAAAAAAGTTGACATAAAAGAACTCGAAGCACTATTAAAAATTCCAGGGGACAAAATCGAAACAATTGCACGAATGTTTGAAAATGACGGAATACTTGAAGTAAATTATGCTCCAAGCCTTACTAAAAAAACTACAATTATTTTGAAAAAAGAACTACCTACAAATGTAAGAGAAAATCCGGTTGGAAAAAGAATTGAAACCTATAAACTTGTGGTAGACTATGTTCCTGCTGAAATAAAAATATTGAATCAAAAAAGAGAACCGCGTCCAATTTATTCGCTCAATGTACCTTCAATAGGAAAATACACGCGGAAATTTTTGGATTATGTAAAGAATGAAGTTGCTGAAAATATTACAATTTCTTTAGAAGAAATACTTGACCCAAAAAAATCGAGAGAATTAAAGCAACTTTTCTTCAACCAAGTAGAAGTAATACTTAAAGGATACTTACCCGGAACAAACGAACAAGCAATAAAAGAAATGAGTGGAATAATATTGCACAACGTTTATGGACTAGGAGATATTGAAATAGTTCTCGCAGACGAAATGCTTGAAGAACTAGCAATTAATTCATCAAAAACATCAATGACGGTTTACCATAGAATTTACGGTTGGTTAAGAACAAATATTTATATTAAATCAGAAGAAGAAATTTTGAATTATGCTTCACAAATAGGAAGAAGAGTTGGAAGAGAAATCACTACTTTGAAGCCAATACTTGATGCACATTTATTATCAGGAGACCGTGTTAATGCAACAATATTCCCTGTTTCCGCTTCAGGAAACACAATTACTATAAGAAAGTTTGCCAGAAAACCTTGGACAATAACTAGTTTCATCGGACAAACTCACACAATGAATTCAGAAATGGCTGCACTACTTTGGTTAGCAATACAATACGAAATGAATGTAATAGTTGCTGGAGGAACTGCTTCAGGAAAAACTTCTGCACTTAACACAATGCTCGCAATGGTTCCGCCTTATCACAGAATAATTTCTATAGAAGATGTAAGAGAAATTGCTTTACCTAAGTACATTAAATGGAATTGGGTTCCGTTAGTAACAAGGGCAGCAAATCCTGAGGGTTTAGGAGAAATATCAATGCTTGACTTAATGGTTTCAAGTCTTAGAATGCGTCCTGATAGAATAATTGTGGGTGAAATAAGACAAAAAAAAGAAGCTGAAGTACTAATGGAAGCAATAGAAACGGGGCACAGTATTTACTCTACGGTTCATGCAAATTCGGCTTACCAAGTACTGAGAAGATTATCTGAACCACCAATGAGTATTCCGGAATTACAAATAGAATTGCTTGATTTAATAGTAGTACAATACCGTGATAGGCGAACAAACAAGAGAAGAACTTACGAAATTGCTGAAGTAGAACAAACATCCACTGGACAAGGACTACAAGTTAACACAATATACAAATGGGCTCCAAGAACAGATGATTGGGAAAAACTTTCTAAACCAACAAAATTATTAACAATGCTCAACATGCACACTGGAATGACTGAAGGAGAAATTTATAAAGAACTCGAAGATAGAAAAATTATTCTAGATTGGATGAGGGACCAAAATTTTATTGAAATTGATCAAGTAGGAACAATAATGCAATTATTTTACATTGATCCAGACGTTATAAAAAATGCTGCAAAACAAAACAAGAGCTATGAAGAACTATTAAAATGAATTAATATTTAAATGCAATAACAAATAATTAAATGCAACAAATAACTAAATGTGATTGAGTAAAAAAAATTGAGATTGATTTATATGGAAAAAAAAATCGGATTAATGTTTTTCCCGTTAGACAAAGCTAAAAAGCTTGACGCAAAATATTTATTTATTGGAAAATTTATTTCTAAATTATTATTTTCTCTGAAATATGACTTGCAAAAAGCCGAACTAACTATCGAAGTTGAAAGGTACTGTTTGGCAGCAGTAATTTCAGCAGTACTTTGGGGAATAACAATATTTATTTTTGGAATTCCTTTTGCATTCGTGCTTCAAAAACAATTAACTATTGAATCAATATTAATTGCTGGAATTTTTGGGTTCTTTGGTTTCTTGGGTTCATTAATTTTATTATTATTTTATCCACGGATACTAACAAAAAAAATTGCTACTGCAGTTGACCAAGATTTATTATTCGCACTAAGAAGTATGCTAATTCAATTAAGTTCCGGATTAAGTCTTTACGAAACATTAGTAACCACATCGAAAGCAAAATTCGGGCAAGTATCTTTAGAATTGCAAGGAGTAGTAAATGATATTTCTTCAGGAATGAGTGAAGAAAAAGCTTTGGAAAAACTAACATTTAGAACAAAATCCGAGTTCTTGAAAAGAGCAACTTGGCAAATTGTTACTTCTATGAAAAGTGGAGGGTCCCTAGTTACTTCACTAACTTCAGAAGTTGATTCACTAATACAACACCAATCCGAACAAATCAAATTATACTCTGCTGAATTAAATTTGTGGATATTAGTTTACTTGATTGTAGCAGCCGCACTACCCTCATTAGGAGTAACTTTTTTAGTAATAATTTCTTCGGTTAGTGGTGGCGGAGTAGGAATAGAAATGGTTTATATGATAATTATTCTTTCATTAATGGTTCAATTAGCAATGATTATGATAATAAAAAATAGAATACCGCGGGTTGTTAGACAATGATTGAAGGATTATTTTTAGTCGCATCGGGACTGCTACCCCAAAAAATGTACATTAAATTTATTCGTCCATGGCTTACTTACGCAGGTTCAAAAGATAATGAACGAATTTGGGTGGGCTCGAGAGTAGTACTGGCAATATTAATGGCTATTGCAGGATTGGTTATTCCAATAAATATTTTTCCTGGAATCGTAGAATTCTTTGGTTACACAAAATATTTTACTGAAAATCTATACCTTTTAACACTAATATTATTTCCAATACTTTTTTTCATAATAACCTTGTTGATATTTTATTTGCATATACAGTATGTTATTGATGGACGGAAAAAAATGGTTGAAGCGGTTTTGCCAGACTATTTGTATTTGGTTTCAAATAACTTGAAAAGTGGAATGCCCCCCTTCAATGCTTTTAGTTCCGCAATAAGGCCCGAGTTTGGCCCACTGAGTGAAGAAATTAGAATTGCAACAAAAAAGAGTTTAGGTGTTGATTCTTTTCCAGAAGCATTAAAACAAATTGCTCGAAGAATTGATTCGAGTACACTCCAAGAAACTGCAAAATTCTTTTCACAAGCATTACGCTCAGGAGGACATCTTTCTGAATTAATTGAAACAACTGCACACGATTTAAGAAAAACTGAGGCACTAAAAAAAGAGTTAATTTCTTCCACAAGAATGTACGCAGTATTCATTGTTTTCGTTGTAGTAGTTGCTTCCCCTATGCTTCTTGCGGTAAGTGTGCAATTTTTGAATGTAATTGCATCAGTACAAGAAAAAACCACTGCATCAATAGGTTCAACTTCTAGTGCTGCTCAAGATATCGGATTATCAGCACAGGGGGTGAGTATTAGCTCGGATGTTATGAAAGTAATTGCTTACGCAATGCTGTTTTGTAATTCTCTACTTGCAAGTATATTCATTGGAATGATTTCCGGGAACAAACTAATTAATGGGTTTAAGTATGCCCCCATAATGTTCATTGTGAGCATTATCTTGTTCAACATCATGCTCCAAGGAGTAGGTTCAATGTTGGGCGGAGTAATTGTTTAAAATACTTAAAAAAAGTTACTCATTTTAAAAGCAATATTTTGATTTTAAAACCAACTAAGTGCTAGAATTAGCCAAAACAATAAAATTCAAAAAAAGCAAAGTTTATATATGGAAACAACATACTGCTAATAGAAAAAAATGGTTATTCTAGCAATAGAAACCATACCATATGGAGGTTTTAAAAATGAACAAAAAAGGACAAGGAACAATCGAATACTTAGTAATACTCGCAATCATCGTAGTAATCGCACTAGTAGTAGTAACAATACTAAGCCAATTCACAGGACAAGGAACAGCAATAAGAAAACAAAACTCAGACGGAGCCTGGAAAAGCGCAAACCCAATACAAATAATAGAAACACAAAAAGTTGCTTCAACAGGAGCACTAACACTAGTAATAAAAAATGCTGGCTCAGAAGGGGCAATCACTTTAACAAATCTTCAATTGAGCTCTACTGATATAAACACCGATGACATAAATTTGTCTGTAGGACAGCAATATACAACTACACTTGGGAGCACTTCTACTTGCACATCAGGAAGTCTATTCACTTATCCAAAAGCAGGGGTAGCTATAACCTATAATACCGCAAGTATTACTGGAAAAGTACAATCAGCACCAGACGACCTAATAATACAATGCAGTTAAGGAAAGAGTGCCACAAGCACCCTTTCTTTTAATTTTTTAAGAATTCAATAAAGGATTAAACTTATATATCAAAACAACATATTGTCAATAGAAAAAAATGGTTATTCTAGCAATAGAAACCATACCATATGGAGGTTTTAAAAATGAACAAAAAAGGACAAGGAACAATCGAATACTTAGTAATACTCGCAATCATCGTAGTAATCGCACTAGTAGTAGTAACAATACTAAGCCAATTCACAGGACAAGGAACAGCAATAAGAAAACAAAACTCAGACGGAGCCTGGAAAAGCGCAAACCCAATACAAATAATAGAAACACAAAAAACAACCGCAGGAGTAGTAACTCTAATAATAAAGAATTCTGGCTCAGAAGGAGCAATCAGGATAACTGATCTAAACTTAAGTTCAGCAACTAACGATCAGAATACAACAGATATAAATCTTTCAGTTGGACAACAATGGGCAACCAGCCTTACGGGAAATGCCACTTGTACTTCAGGAACATTATTCACTTACCCAAAAGCAGGAATAACTATACAATACAATACATCAACCATTTCTGGAAAAGTACAATCAGCACCAGACGACCTAATAATACAATGCAGTTAAAATTGAGGGAACGCACCAAGCGTTCTTTCAATCTTCTTTTTTTCGAATTCTTTTTTAAATACAACTTTCCTACACTATAGCATGAGTTTCAAGAAAAAACAATCAACAACACAGGCCCCATTAACTAAAAGGGGACAAGGAACTGTAGAATACTTAACTATTATGGGAGTTATTGCAGTAATTGGTTTAATTGCAGTAGTAGTACTAACAGATTTTACTAAACCTGTTGGGGGAGTAAGTGAAGAAACATCAATAAAAGCTTGGGCAAGCGCGAGTCCGTTTGCAATAGTATCACGAAGCAAAACGTCAGGAGAAGAAAGCACCACTTTATTAGTAATGAAGAATCGTTCAAATTCAACTATTACGCTCAAAAATATTTGGCTTGGGAGTGATACTAACACAACCCAAACTCCCGTAAATTCTGGGCAAACTATACAAAAAACTTTTGTTGGAACAGGAAATACTTGCGAACAAGGAATAAAATACACGTATCTAAAAGAACAAATAATAATTAATTATCAAATAGGTTCTTTAGATAAAAATCAATTAGGACATGCAGACCTAATAATAACTTGTTCCTGAAACAATTTAATTCTAATCAAATTCAATCAAACAGTTTCACTAAACTATTATAATCAATCTTTGAATCAATATAAGAAAAATTACTATTAAAAAGGGCTGGCAAATTATTCGAGTCAGGATAATAAGACGCAGTTAATGAGTAATTTATATTAGTCAAAGTATCATTAGACAGTTTTACAGAATTATTAATTGAACTAATTAAACCAACTTCAAAAGTTATTGAATCAGCATCATCAAAAGTAATTGTAAGCGTATTAAGTAAAGTAGGATCAATAGTAACTCTCTCAGTAAAAGCATTATTAGAGTCAATATAATTAACATCAACAACAGTTGAACCATTAGTAGAACTCCAAGAATGAGAATTAATATCTTGTACTAAATTTAGAGTTAAATCAACTGAATTAAGGGTACTTGTATTACCAGAATTACTTTTCTTTAATAAAACAAAACCATTATCATAACTATAATCAAATTCTAATGAATTCCCAAAAAATATTTCGGCTTGCCCATCAGAAAGATTTGATAGCGTAAAAACCTTTGAACCACCAGAGAGATTAAACAAATTATTATCCACAAAAGTTTTGTAAGCCAATAAATCAGTAGAAGGATTAGAAGACGCATTAAGGTCTCCCAAAACAATGAAGTTAGCAAAATTATTATCATAATTTTTTGAAATATCTAATCTTAGAAGAGTTTGTAAATTAAATGCCAAATTATCATTAATCATTTCTGCAGAATTCAAAACCGAAGAAAAAACAATTTCCCTCTCACGAAAAGAGTTTTTTTCCAAATAATTTTGAGAATAAAACACTAATGTAGAAACAAGAATTATTGCAGAAATAGTGTAAAGAAAACCTTTTTTAGAAATCATTTCTTCCACCCCGCAACTTTAACAATATAAAAACTCGCACTTGGATTATAAACTACAAGACTCCTATTAATTGAAATAAATTCATCAACACTTTTAGAACAACCTTTTTTTAGAGCATATATCTCTGGAACAGAAAGCTCTGATTGTGAATAGAGTGCCACTTCAAAACAATAAGAATAGGGCGTCTTGTCAAGGCTTGAAATAATTATTTCAGAAGATTCTTGCTCAATTGCTTGGGACAAGGCGCTCGATTTTTCTAATACTAGTGATTCGTCGA
>CAYLWD010000035.1:0-7687 GCA_964387305.1 uncultured archaeon | reverse complement strand
CCAACATTTGAAGAAGCATAATATTCTACTAGTGTTGAAGTGTTTGAACAATAATCATAAACAACATTCAAATCAGTTCTTAGAGTATCAGAAACCCTAACCTTTCCAGGCACGTAAGGGTTATCACCATTATCGTCAACATCAAAAGTCATTAGCAAATTACAACCAAAATCTTTGTGAATAAAATCTACTCCCATTCCAAGCAAGCCAATTTTTATCCCTTGTCCGGTTAAACCAAAAGGAATTCCTTCTGCGAGATTCATTCCTTGGAATTGAGAATTAGAATCTGAAGCAGTCAACCTTCTGAATTTATCTACCCCCACACTTACGTTCAACGGAGCCTTAGCTTGGGATTCTCTTAATAATTGGGTAATAGTTTCTCCTGACTCTGGTTCAATCAAAGCACAGTTCTCTGAAAAACTTAGTTCAGGAAATTTTTTCTTTAATTGATTTGCTTCATAATCACTAACATCAAGAACAAACATATTAGTTATGAGTTTGGCTTTACCTAACACAACACTTTTTTGTGGAACAGACGTTTCAGCAGTAATTCGGAGTTTTTTATTAGTTCCCCTTAAAGAATAAACATATGAATTAATTTTTTGTTCTAGTAAATCAAAATAATTCTCGTTCTCAATTTTTTTTGAATCAATTCTTGTTTTAGTTTCACCAGAATTAATTTCACCAATTAATGGTTCAACGCTAGAAAAAGCAATCCACCCATTGTGTTCGCAAGAAGATGATTGTTCAATTATTGTTGGAAAAACCGTTGGTTCAAATCGCAGTGAACTTGAAATATTAGGCGAAACAATTTTTTGAGGAACTTTTTTCACACTAATTGTTCTCGAATCAACAATTGCATTTACACTAAAAGCGAAAAACAATACGAGCAAAATAATTAGGAAAAACGATGTTCTTACATTATACTTCATCAAAAAAACCCACACAATTAAATTATTTTCTCAAGCAAATGGTTAAAAATAATTACTAAACCCAAAAACCTTTAAAAAGCCCCAAATTTACTGGAAAAAGTTAAATTTATTCAATTGGGGAACAATTGAGTTTGATTGGATTTTGAAAAGATTTAGCTGGAGCAAATAGGCAGTTGTGAATTTATTTTTTATAGGTTATTATTTTTTGTAAATATTTTTTCTATGTCCTATAACATTCACACAAATTATTTTTTTATTATTATCAATGTCAGCAATTACTCTATAATCTCCAACCCTCAATTTGTAATCAGTTCTTCCAGCAAGCCTTTCAAAATAAATCAAAGGATTTTCTTTAGTAGTTTGTAATTTGCGAAATATTCTTTCCCGCAAATCTTTTTGCAAATCTTCAAGAAAAGATAATACCTTTTCATCAAAAATTAATTCATACATCAAAAACCAAGCCTTTTTTTAGCCTGGGCTTCGGTGACAAATTTTCCTTTCTTTAATCTTTTCCTTGCTTTTTCTATCGCTTCAATAGTTTCAACACTCAATTCAGGTTCTTTTTTACAATTGTTTGCTATAAAAACGAGTTTTTTTATTAACTCGTCATAACTCTCGTTCTTGTACTCCCTGAATTGGTCAAGTTGACTCTTGGTTCCAGAATAAAGTTTTATTGTTGTCGCATTCATCAAATCACTTATACCTTAGTATACCAAAGTATATTAAACACTTTGGGGGGCCCAGATAAAGTATGTCCTCAATTCAGAGTTAATAAAGCTTTTCAAGAATTCGGCGATTGACTAACGGATTAAAAAATTAAAAGAGAAGCATTTCCGCTTCCCTCTAAAAAATAGGTTTTTTATGTTTTTTGAATTTACTAACGCGCATTATTTTCTTTTTTCTTTTATTGCGGCTTGTGCAGCAGCTAGCCTTGCGATTGGTACTCTATAAGGTGAGCAACTCACATTCGACATCCCAATTTTGTGGCAGAACTCTACTGATGTTGGGTCTCCTCCGTGCTCACCACAAATACCAATATCTATTTTTGGATTAACTCCACGAGCTAATTTAACTGCGTGTTCCATTAGTAAGCCAACTCCTTGTTCATCAATGCTTTGGAAAGGATCGCGTTCATAAATTCTTTTCTCAACATATTTGCCCAAGAATTTTCCTGCATCATCCCTAGAGAAACCACAAGTCATTTGAGTTAAATCGTTTGTACCGAATGACATGAATTCTGCTTCGCGAGCAAGAACATCAGCAGTTAGTGCTGCGCGTGGAACTTCAAGCATTGTCCCAACAGTGTAATGCACTTTTCCTTCTGCACCAACTTCTTTCGCAATCCTGTGAGTTAGTTCTGCTAACGGAATGTATTCCTTAACATTACCCACTAAAGGAATTTCTATTTCAGGCAAAGCCTTGATTCCTTTTTTTTGTACACTCAATGCAGCGTTAAAGATTGCTCTTACTTGCATCTCCATTATTTCTGAGTAAACAATTGCTAACCTGCATCCCCTGAATCCAAGCATTGGGTTGAATTCGTGTAATGATTCAATTGTTTCAAGAATTGTTTTAGGAGTAGTGCCTAACTCCTTAGAAATTTCTTCAATTTCTTTTAATTGTTCTTGTTTTGGTAAGAACTCGTGCAATGGTGGGTCAAGCATTCTAATAATTACTGGTAAGCCATCCATTACTTCAAAAATTCCTTCAAAATCTTCTTGTTGGAAGGGTTCAATTTTTTTCAAAGCTTTTTTTCTTCCCTCAACATCCTTTGCTAGAATCATTTCTCTTACAGCCTTGATTCTTGTTGCATCAAAAAACATGTGTTCTGTTCTAACTAAACCAATTCCTTCTGCACCAAATTCTCGCGCAATCTTTGCATCTTTTGGCGTATCAGCGTTTGTTCTGATTTTTAATTTTCTGAATTCATCAGCCCACTTCATTAGTATTTCGAAGTCTCCTGACAAAGTTGGTTCAACAACAGGAACAGCGCCAATAATTACGTGTCCAGTACTACCATTCAAAGAAATAATGTCCCCTTCTTTTACTACTGTTCCTTTGCAAGTAAATTTTTTTCCTTTCTCATCCATTGTTATTTCGTCGCAACCAGCAACACAACACTTACCCATGCCACGAGCTACTACTGCTGCATGGGAATTAGAAACTAGAATTGGGGTGTAACGTTTTGTAAAAACTACAAAATTCTTGTCAAGTTCATTCTCTGAATAAACTTCGAAATTGTAAACCATTTGCTCTCCCATCTCTTTTGTCTTGTCAGCTCTGTACATCCTAAGGTCAGAAGCAAAAATGTTTTCTAATTTGTTCTTTGCATTCACATCAGATAAATTAGTTACATACTTTTCCAATTTTTCTTTTCCAAATAACAAGTTCCTTGTTATTCCATCTCTTATCCTCTGCTTACTGTTTGAACTAAAACTGGACTTTTCCAAAATATCTGCAAGTAGTTGCTTTGGAGCAAAGAGTTTTGATTCATATAACTTTTTTTCTGCTCTTGGCAAAAACCTTTTTGAATGCGTCAAAATTTCATTCATTTTTTCAACTATTTGAATATTGTAAATATTTCTGTTCACACTAACTTGTGGAACAACCCCTAATTTTAGACAGGAAACCACAAGTGCCTGTGCAAGGTTCTCTTTTGAAACATATATATGGATTCTGTTGCCACTAAAAGAACCGTCACCATCAATTGCACCTGCCAAAAAATTTAGTGTTGAAAACTCATCCAGCTCAAGAGCCCATTGTGCCAACTCTTGCTTTGTTTCAACGAATTGCGCGGTTACTGTTTTGTTATGACAAATAAAATCTGTAGCCGTACCTGAAATATGTCTACCATTAATAAAAGAATTTGATTCCTTAACACGCTGTTTCATTTCATATCCAAATAACTCCAAAAAATATTGGTTTATTGTGCCAATAAAGCGTTCTTTTGAAGGAATATTTTTTTGAGTAAAAACAGTATACCCTCTTCTACTTGAAAGATTTGTATAACCGTCTGTCGAAATTGCCCCAACTAAATAAGCGAACTTTGAATCAGTGTTCTTTGCCTCAAACGGAATTTTATCCACAATTGAAATAAATTCCTTCTCTTTTAATACTTCATTAAAGGGCTTCTTCACCAGTTCTCTATTCTGAATAATTATCATTTTGTGATCAGGAGTTAGTACTAACGAATTTTCTTTTGTTCTACCAGATTGTGAAAAATTTACTTCAATTGTATCTGATTTTTTTCTTCCAGCAGCAATTACTGGTTTCCACACAGACTTCATGGATTTAGAATCAAATGACAAAATACTTATTTTTTTCTCTTTCTCAATTTCATTAAATAATTGTTCAGCACCAAAAAAACCCTTATCAGTTAAAAGTAATGATTCTCCGCCAACACAAGTCATTCCTCCTCTTGCAGTTAGTATTCCGACTGCTGAATGCATTCCTTCAATATCTTCGGGACTAGTTTCTAGTCTTGAGAGAATAACTTTTTCTCCCTTCTCTGCCATCATTTTTGCGTCCTCTGCATTGAAAACAACTTTACCCACAGCAGCACCTGGTGATGCGGGCAATCCTTCTGTTAGTACTTCGTACTTGTGCTTTGGGTCAAATTGTTTGTGCAATAATTGGTCAAGCGAAGCAGGCTCTACTCTAAGAACAGCTTCTTCTTTTGTAATTAATTTTTCTTTCTCCATATCAACCGCGATTTTTACAGCAGCGTGAGCAGTTCTCTTACCGTTCCTTGTTTGTAACATGTACAATTTTTCATGCTCAATTGTAAATTCAAAATCTTGCATGTCTTTGTAAGCTGATTCTAATTTTGAACGAATTGCTACTAGTTCTTCATAAACTTTTGGCAAAACTTTTCCTAAGTCCTCTACTTTCTTCGGAGTCCTGATTCCTGCAACAACATCCTCTCCTTGTGCGTTCATCAAGAATTCTCCATAAAATTTGTTTTCACCCGTAGAAGGGTTCCTAGTAAAAGCAACTCCTGTTCCAGAGTCCTCGCCCATATTACCGAAAACCATTTCTTGTACATTCACAGCGGTTCCCCAATCACTAGGCACGTGATTTATTCTCCTATAAACAATTGCTCTATCATTCATCCAAGAACGGAACACTGCGTCCCTTGAACGCTTTAATTGTTCAATTGGGTTTTGTGGAAAAACTTCTCCAGTTTCTTTTTTGTACAATTCTTTTTGCTTTGTTACAAGTTCTTTCAACATTTCTGTAGTTAGTTCAGTATCAAGTTTGATTTTGTTTTTGTGCTTTATTTCATCCATTATGTGTTCGAACTTCATTCTATCTACTTCCATTACAACGTCACCAAACATTGTGATGAATCTTCTGTAAGAATCCCAAGCAAATCTTGGATTGTTAGTTTCTTTTGTTAGTGTTTCAACAACAACGTCGTTTATTCCTAAATTCAAAATAGTGTCCATCATTCCTGGCATTGATGCGGGCGCACCCGAACGAACAGAAACAAGTAAAGGTTTTTTTTCGTCACCAAATTTTTTTCCAGTTTTTGTTTCAAGTTTTTTTACTGCTTCAAACATTTGTTCATCAAGCAACTCTGGATGCTTTTTCCCGTTTTCATAATACGCTTTACAAACATCAGTAGTAATAGTGAAACCATAAGGAACAGGCAAACCAATTCTAGTCATTTCTGCTAGGTTAGCTCCTTTTCCACCAAGTAACATCTTCATGCTCTTGTCGCCTTCCTCAAACATATGCACTAACTTATTTTTGCTCACCATACAATCAACTCCTAAAAAAAACTTGCTTGGAATAAAAGCAATAAGATTGAAAGAAAAAAGGTTAATAAAGGTAAGCAGAAAAATAAATATTCAATTACTTTAGGGTTCTTCTCCTTAAGCGCAAAGAATATTCTGGTGATACTCTCAATTGTTTAAGTCTCCTTGCTTTATTTTTTCTTGAAAGAATATATCTTCGAGCACCCCGTACTTGTCGGACTTGGTTGTTCTCAAATTCTCCCCCACGATAAGGTGGACGTGCTGCTCTAAATGGATTAGCTGAATTAATTGGCTTTGCTTTTTTAATCAAAAAACCCAATCCTCGCTCGAGTTCAAAATTTTTTCCAAGCAAAGAAAGCCACCGCTTGTTGCCTATGCGTAATGGCTTTAAAGCAGTCATCCTAATTGCTCTAATTCCAGTTAAATAAAAAGGACAAAACCAATATGATTTTGATAAACGGGGAAGGCCCAATTTCAGGGGTTCTTCGACACTAGCAATAGACATGTTAACAGATTTACTCTTAACCGGAAGAACAAGTTCATTTATTTGCTTTGGACTGAATTTCTCTAAGTCAGCATCTAGCGTAACCAGAGTATCAGCTTTTACACTATCTGCCCAAAAAAATCCTTTAACAAATGCACGCCCCTTTCCTTTTTCAGGAATAGAAATTATTTTTCCCTTTGCTCCGGCGCGTTCAGCAACACGCACTGTACTGTCAGTTGATGCATTATCAACAATCCTATAATCAGAAATTACTCCGGCTTTAATACATTTATTCAACGATTCAATAACCGGTTTAATGTAATCAGCTTCATTATGGGCAGGAACGATTGCAACAACTTTATCAACCATGCATAATATGTACAAAAAAGAGATTTAATAAACATAATTAAACTAATTAAATTAACATGAATTCAAAAAATCCGACAAATATAGCTAATTCAAAAATAACTCTTCGTCCAGTCAAATTAGGGGACGCACATTTTCTTGTTCAAATGATGGACGATGAGGATTACAAGAAATATTATCCCGAAAGATTAATTCTTGATTCGATTGAAAAAGCAGAACAAGAAGTGAAGAAAGCAATTCGCTCAAAGAAACGAGGATTAGGAAATTTTTTTATACTCGAAACTAAATTAAAAAATAAAAACAAACGAATAGGACTTATTAATATTTATAAAATAAATAAAAACGATTCACGAGCATCAGTTGGTTACGGAGTTCTAAAAGAATTCCAAGGAAAAGGAATCGCGACCCAAGCAGGAAAAGTTGCACTCAAGTTCATGAAACAAAAATTGAAACTACACGCATGCGAAGCAACTACTCACCCACACCACAAAGCAAGCGTACGTGTACTAGAAAAACTTGGTTTCCACAAAGTCGGTTTAATGAAAGATTACCACAAAAACTCTAACGGAAAATACCAAGACAGGGAATTATATTGGAAGATTTTGTGAAAAAAATAATTTACAAAAAAATGAAGAAAAAAAATCAGCCACTACCGCACCACTGCAAAGTGGTGCCTTGGTGTAAATCGGTACGCGCCATCGAAAGGGCGCATGCACGGGAACGGGTTCGAACCGTTGAACGCACTAAGCGACCAGGTCCTAAACCTGGCGGGTTTGACCGCTTCCCTACCCGTGCAATACAGAATAAATTCAGGCGATTAGTTTTAAAAGAAAAGCTTTGGCTTAAAATTTTAAAAAATTTAATCCACAAATGCGGTAGCCGTAACCGAAGAATCCCACGAGAATCTTGGCCTTACTTTAATCATCCAAACTTTTTCAGTATTATCATCAATTACTAGCGCAAATCCTTTTCCGCGAGGCATTTCTGAAAACAATTTATCAACATCAGAGTGCATGTAAGTTGGACGCAAAGCACTAACCGCCAAAATATCTGGTTGTGAAGTCATTCGGTGTGAAATAAAAATATCGCATTGAGAAATAGCATCAGGGTGAAGTTTTTCTGGGCGCTGTGTTGCTAGAATTAAT
>CAYLWD010000034.1:0-7717 GCA_964387305.1 uncultured archaeon | reverse complement strand
GGATAATTCTTCATCACATGGTCAAATTACACTTTTTTTTCAACAAACTTAAAACTAATTAATTCATCAACTATTTCCAAAACCTTGTCAAGAATTTCTCCCATGTCTTGGAATTGTATTGAATAAAAAGTTTTTTCGAAAAAACTTTCAGCACTCTTAATATCGTGAATAATGTCAGCTGCGATTAGTGCGAGTACATGTGTTCTTAGTACGGGTGCAAGTGAGAGCTTTGATTCAACCGACTCTAATTCTCCGTTAACAAAATCCTCAATATAGAGTTCTTTTTGGGCATCAGAGTTAGCAATAACAATGCTTTTTCCTTCTGAAGAGAATTTTGGGCGACCACTTCTGCCAATTTGTTGTTTGTATTCTCGCACAGAAATTAATTCCATTCCAAATTTATTGAACCTATAAAGGCTAGGGATGATTACTAAATCAGCAGGAGTATTTACGCCCATAGAAAGTGTTGGCGTCGCACAAATAATCCTAATTTTTCCTTCACGAAAATTATCTTCAACTAATCTTCTTTGTTTATCTACTAGCCCCGCGTGGTGAAAAGCTACTCCGCTCTTAATGCAAACAGAAAGAGAATGACATTGTTCGGTTGGGCTCTCTAACGCGTTTAGTGCTTGTAAAGAATTTTTTTCAAGGAATTGTTTTTCGCTTGTAGTAAGTGTATTCTCAACTATTGAAGCAATTTTTTTTGCACCAGATTCGGCGCGCTTCCTTGCGTTATAAAAAATTAGGATTTGATTTTTTTTTGTTAACGCATTCTCAATTGCTTTTGTGAAATCGTGTTCTTCGATGCTTTTGTCATTATATTCTATTGTAGAATCGAGGAGGACTCCTTCTCTTAGTTTTGTTGGACGAAAATTACTTTCAATCAAATTTGCATTTAACCACTCCGCAATTTTTTTTGAATTAGGAATAGTTGCACTCAATGCTAATATTTTCAAGTCGGATTTCAATAAACGCATTTGGGTTAAACCCACTTCAATAGTTGGGCCTCTATCAGAATCAAGTTCGTGTACCTCATCAACAATAACACAACCAACGCTAGAGAGCCACTCGGCTTTGTGGCGAAGAAGAGAAGAAAGTTTTTCATACGTGCTGAAGATTACATCAAATTTTTTTAAGTAAGAAGAGTTAGAATCCATATCTCCTGTAGATAAAGCAAAACTTAATTCGGGATATTTTTTTTTGAAATCATAATAATGTTCTGATGCTAGTGCGCGCAAGGGGCAAGTGTAAATTACTTTTTCTTTTTTATTATAAGCATGTTCTAGCATATATAATTCGGCAACAATTGTTTTTCCGCTCGCAGTTGGAGCAGAAACGACCATGCTTTTTTCTAAACCGTTCTTCAAACACTTTTCTTGCATTTCATTAAAGGCAGAAAAATTGTTTGCTTTAAGAACGCGTTCGGGAACATTAATTTTCATTGATAATTAAAAACTAAAAGCGCTTATAAATTGTGGCAAGGTTAATTGCCGGTAAGTATGGATTAGTTGTTTGAATTAGAAAGTGCTTGCCTAACTTTTTCTTCGTCCTCGGGTTTTGTTACACCAAACCAATTTCCTGTTGCTTTCAATAATTTTATTTTGATTTTGTTTTCCTTAATTAAGTTACCGAGTTCTTCCGGAAGCAAACACTCTTTTTTTCTGTCACCGTTGTGTTGTTCTTTGAATTGGATTAATTTTTGTTCAAGCAAATCGAGTACGTTTTTTTGTAATCCAAAAAAATTCGTGCTACACAATTCTTTTCCTGAAAGATTTTTTTCACTCAAATTATTCAAACCAACTCCTAATACTTCAGTCAATCCATCAATGTAATCGTCTTTTCCAATAACATACACTCCGCGATTATTTGAATTACTTTCATCAATTACTTTATTCAAAGTAAAGCCAAGGGTTATGCATTCATTTGGATTTGAATTAAAGAAACCAAATACTTGTTCAAAAGATTCTTTACCATAAATATCGTCGCCAGTACAAACAAGAAAAGGTTCGTTCACAAAGGGCTTTGCTGAAACTAATGCATCAACAGTTCCCCAAGGCTTGTCTCTTTTCTCTGAATCAAAAGTTTGTTTTGCGTAAAAGATTTTTGCGCTCTCTCCGCGTGGAGAAAAATATTCTTCACCAAATTTTTCTTTAAACGGTTGCTCAGTTTTTTCTCCAACAACAAAAACAATTTTGTTAGCACCCGCACTAAGCGCTTGATTCATTGAGTATTCGATTAGGGTTTCTCCGCGAGGGCCAACTGAAGCGAATTGTTTTATTTTTCCCAAGAAGCGAGAAGACATTCCTGCTACAAGAAAAACAATGCATTTTGTTGTCATAACTAATTAGTGAATAAGTTTTGTTAAAAAACTATGCAAGTGTTTGAGGCAATGCTTGTTTGGAGTAAATTAATTTGGGGTGATAAGGGGGCTTACTATTGCGCGAACAAAAGCTCGCCCCCTAATAAAAGTAGCTTTATTGTAGACTTTGTCTACAAAAACACTAACCTTAACAAAAGTTTTTTTGATTATAAGCGCTTCGGGGGTTTCTTGCCGGTGAAGTTTTGTGTGTAAAACGTTTAAGGAAACCTTTTTATTCAAGTAATTTCTATTAGAGTCATGGCTATTGATGCGTGGGTTTTGGGAATGATAACCAAAGGGTTATTTTCTCTAGTTGCGTTTATTGCAGCAATTGTAATAAAAAAATTTGTTGCGGATAAAGCGATTTATTCTTTCGCAAAAAGAACTCATCCAGAAAATTATCGTACAGTATCAATTCCAATTAGCCAATTCTTTGCAGTAATAATCTACATTATTTTGTTTTTCTCATTACTTTACATTTGGGAGATTGGCGGAACATTATATTCTTTGCTAGCAGGAGCTGGCTTGGCTGGAATTGTTTTGGGGTTCGCTGCCCAAGACGTTTTGAAGAACATTATTGCAGGAATTGTGTTGTTTTTTGATAGGCCCTTCAAGATTGGAGAGTATATCCAAGTAGGCGGTGTTATTGGTGAAGTACGGCGCATGGGTTTGAGGAGTACTAAAGTAAAGAACCTTGAAGGAGTTTACGTTAATATTCCTAATTCAAAATTAAATGAAGACTTTATTTACAATTATAAGCGTTATGACAAGAGGCGATTAGATTTTGTTCTCGGAGTGGATTACTCAACTGATTTGGATAAGGCTGAGAAAGCAATTCTTACTGCGTTGAAGGGATTACAAAAAAAAGAAATTATTCTTAGCGAAGAAAAAGTAATTGTTTTCCCAGAAGCATTTGATTCTTCGGCAATTAATTTTAGAGTAATTTATTGGGTTAATTTGTCTAAACAACCATTAATTTTTCGCGTAAAGGGTGACGTGATTAAAGCAATTTACAAAGAGTTTAAGAAACAAAAAATAATTATTCCATTCCAACAAGTAGTTGTTTCGCAAAGAAAATAATTTTTTGATTAATTTTTTTAGGCATTAAAATTTTCTTTAATTCCCTTCTTTACTCCATTTTTGGAATTCTTTCAGGGTTTCTTCTAATTGTTTTAACTCAGAAATTTTTTTTTCAAATTCCCCAACTTTTTTTCCAGAAGCGCCCATCCTAAATTCTTTTAATTCGTCAGCATAACGCGCAACGCGTTTATCGTTCTTGTAAACTATTGATGTTTGGACTGTTTCAACTAGCTGTTTCCTGTAATCAATATCGTTCACAAACATTTTTACCATTGGTTTCCATCTATTATCAGAAACTAAATGCACAGGCATTTTTACTTTACCAAAATCTTTTCGATAATCCTTATCCGAAGCCATTTTTGCTAAGTGCTTCCAATACAATGGTTCTCCGAGTTTCTTTATTTGGTTATTTTGATGATAATTTGCTGCCGCGCCATAGCTCTTTTTCCATTGAGTAAGCATTCCTTCAAAAAGTTTTTTTCGCTCACCCAATTCTTCTAATTTTCTATCCAAAGCCAAATTATCAGGGTAAGATAATCGTGGCCATTCCCTAGTAGATTCGAACACTTTCACAATTCCTTTTGCACTAAAATAATTTTCCAGGGCTTTTCGCCTAATTCCTTCTTTAGGAGTATTGGGAAAAGAAGAGTCAAATGCGTCAATATTAGAAAAAATTTTTACTGTTTTATTTGTTTGAAAAACTCGAGAAGGTTCTTGATTTTGTGGATTAGAATTATTTTGAGCAGGGCTCTTATCCTGGTTAGAAGAATTATCCTTGTTTTCGCTTTGAGTATTTTCTTTTTTATCAGTGTCCATGTTTATACACTTAAGGCTTTCCATTTAATAATCTTTTTCACTCTTTTTTTATTAGTAATTAGTTGAATTAGTTTTCGGAGTTGATGTTGAATGTTTCCTGGCGGAGTGAATCCAAAACAAATGGCGCAAATGATGAAGCGAATGGGCATAAAGAATGAGGAACTAGAAGCGAAGCGCGTTGTCATAGAATTAGATGGTGGAAAAAAAATTATTATTGAAGCTCCCAGCGTGCAGAGCATAGAGATGCAGGGACAAAAAACTTATACTATTGCTGGGAAAGAAACTGAGGAAAAAGAAATTCCCCAAGAAGACATAAAAATGGTTGTTGAACAAACCGGTGCGAGCGAAGAAGACGCAAAGAAAGCACTAGAAGAAAACGACGGAGATATTGCTGAAGCGATTCTAAAGTTAAAAAAAGAATGATTTCTAGAATTTAGTTGATTTTTTTCTTAGAATTTATTCTAATCCAGATTCAATCGCACTAATTTGAATAATTACTTCTCTTTGAACACTTATTTCTAAATTTAATTCAATTTCTTCGCTAGTGGTGTGTCCTGCATTAATGTTTGCAGAAAAATTTTTGTCAGCAAACTCTAATGTTTTTCCCAATTCAGGAATCATTATTGATTCAAGAGAAAATAATGCGGGTTGAACTATTTTGATAGTATTAGAATCAACTTTGTTTGCAATTAAGAGTGTTCTTAGTTCAGTTGATTTAGTTATTGCTTTAGTGTCCCCAAAAACGTAGGTTGTTTCTGAACCAAATTCAAAGACAGAAACATTAGCATCAATTCCTGCTACGCCCAGCTCTTCTTTTAATGTATTTTCGTCAAGCGTAAGGTTAGCATCAATAAGTGTATTAGCGTCAGCTTGTCCTTCGAATAATATAATGGGCTCGATTTCTAATGCACTAAGTTTTGTTTTTACAGAATATTGTTTTATTTCATTAGTTTTGTTTATTTCTTCTTCGAGGGAATATCCGGTTAATAGTCCTCCTGTAAGGTTAATTGTTCCTGTGATAGTTATTTCGTCCTTGGGCAGGGTTTCCATCGAAACTAATGCTGTTAGAGTAGTAAAAATGTTTGAATCAAAAGAATAAGTTCTATCAATATTCAAATCGGAGTTATAAATATCTATTTCTTCTTTAGGCAATGTAATTGTAACATATTTTCTTGCTTCAAAATTTCCGGCTTCGTTAGAAAAAAACTCTAGTTCGAGTATTTGTGTAAATACATCATTAGCAGAAAAATCTTTTTTCAAAGAAATTTCAGCAAAGTAACCAATTTTTCCGTCTTGGAGGACTTGTAAGTTAGAAGAAACTGCACGAACACCAGAAATTTTTTCTATTGCTTGGTCAATAATCATTTTTTCCATTGAAGTTGTTACTCCAACAAAATTTATTGCACTAGCTTCTTTGATTACAGTAGAATCGAATGTAGTGGCGTAAGTAAATTCGCTTGCAGGGGCAGCGGGGGTAGGAACATCGCTTGGTGAATCATTTTTTCCCATATATAGAACACCTATAGCAAACATACTGAAAAGCATAATTACTGCAATTCCGATTCCCCCGTATTTTACTATGTCTTGTTGTTCCAAAAAATCTCCTCACCACATTTTATAAAAAAGTATATAAAATTGCTTCCGCCAATGGCTTTAAAAAGCTTCTATAATGCTAAGACTTTTAACGAAGCTGTTTTTAAAAAATATGGAAGCAAATTAATCAAAAATTTTAATTAAATGGTGAATGCAATGGTTGAAGAGAAAGTGAAAGAAAACAAGACTAAAAAAAAGCTTGTTAAAATTAATATTACTGGAAAAGAATTACTCGAAAACGGAATAATTCAAACTACTTACGAAGAATTAGCAAAAATCGGAAAGATTTATGATCCTAAATTAAAGTACGGGCCAATGACAATTATTGTTGGAGAAAAAGAAGTTTTCCCACAAATAGAAGAAGAACTAAACAAGATGGTTAAGGGGGAAGTAAAAAAAATTAAATTACTTGCGAAAGATGCTTTTGGAGAAAGAGACTCAAATAAAATAAGAGTATTACCTTTAATTGAATTTACTAAAAAGAAAATTAATCCATTTCCGGGGCTAATAATTAGTGCAGATAATATGCAAGGGAAAGTACAGAGTGTTTCAGGGGGAAGAGTTAGAGTGGATTTTAATCACCCACTAGCTGGAAGAGCGTTAGAGTATGAAGTAAAATTAGAAAAAGAGATTAAGGATATTAATGAAATTGCTGAAGCTTTTTTTGATAAATATTATTCAATGATTCCACAAGTGAAAAAAGAAATTAAGGGAAACGAATTAAAGGTAATTGTAAAGTCAGATATTTTTAAGAACCTAGAAAAATTAAATGAAATGATACAAAAAATGGCGGATTCTTTTGAATTAAAAATAATTCTTGAAGAAGCTAAAGAAGAAAAAAAAGGGACAAAAGAAGAAAAAGCTGAGGGAGAAAAAAAAGCAAGTGTTGGGGTAAAAGAGAAAACAAAAGAAGTAAAAGCTAAAACCCCAATTCCGAAGTCAAAAACAGAGACTACAAAAATTGATAAGGATTCAGAAATACATTACGGAAAGAAAACAGATTTCTGAATTTGAAAGCCTTCTCGAGAGGTTTTTAAAGGTTTCAGTCGAGAAAGTAATTATTCATTAGCAGAAGCTGATGAAACTTATTTTGTTTTTTATTTTTTTGTTTAATTAAGTTGAGTAATTTAAAGAGGGGTTGTTTTTATGAATCACTATAGAGAATCAGAAGGATTACCAATAAGTTTAATCAGTGAGAGAGTAGCGTTTAATGTTCCTACTGGGCAAGCGCCTACACACGATAAGAGTTTTGCGGGAAAAAGCACCGGAACTACTACAGTTGGAATTTCTGGAAAAGATTTTGTTGTACTAGCAACTGACCAAAGAGCAACTCTAGGAAATATTGCGATGGACGAGGATGCACAAAAAATTTACCAAATTACTAACCATGTTGCATTAACAATTGCTGGCGGGGTAGGAGATGCTCAAGCAATTATTAGGTTTTTAAGAGCACAAGCCAATTTGTACGAAATCGAGAGGGCAACAAAAATAACTCCAAAAGCATTAGCTTCTTTGCTTTCAAATGTTTTGAATTCAAATAGGTATTATCCTTTTATGTTCCAACCAATTGTTGGCGGAGTGAATCACGAATCAGAATTATTTGAGATTGACCCATTTGGGGGAGTTAGTCCAAAGAAAGGTTATGCTGTTACTGGTTCAGGAACTACATTAGCATTAGCTACAATTGATAATGATTACAAAAAAAATATGACTGAAGAAGAAGCAATTGCACTTGCAGTGAAAGCGGTTAGTGCAGCAAAGCACAGGGATATTTACAGTGGCGGTAAAAGCATTAATTTAGTTGTAATTGATAAGCGCGGGTATAGAGAATTAAGTCCTGTGGATGTAGAAAAAGCAATAAAGAAAAAT
>CAYLWD010000033.1:0-7973 GCA_964387305.1 uncultured archaeon | reverse complement strand
ATATAGAGAATTAAGTCCTGTGGATGTAAAAAAAGCAATAAAGAAAAATATTAAAGTTGCTTAATTTTTTTGGAAAAAATTAGTTCTGAGATTACAAAGTTTATTAAAAATTGACACTTTTTTGAAGAATAATCAATTGCCTGAATAATTCTTCGAAATAAAATTAAAGTTAGTGTAAAAAATTAAAGTTAGAAAGTAAAATTAAAATTAGAGTGAAAAAAATGGTTCAAAAAATAGAATTACTCAAAGAAATAACTGAGGCTCTTAAGAGAATACTTCCTGATAGGTGTGAAGTAACTAAAGTAGAGTTAGAAGGTCCGGAAGTAGTTGTTTATACTAAAAATATTCAAGCTTTTTTTGCTACAGGGCCTGATGATAGTTTTGTTTCAAAAGCTGCTCAAGAATTGAAAAAGAAAATTAATATTAGAACAGATAAATCTATTCTTGGGCCAATTGAACAATCCAAGAAAAAAATTCTTGAATTGGTTCCAGAAGACGCGGGCATAAAAGAAATTTATTTTGATGAACCTTTTTCTGAAGTTGTTATTGAAGCAATCAAGAAAGGCGTAGTAATTGGTAAGGGTGGAGAGATTTCAAAAAAAATAATGGTTGAAACTGGTTGGACTCCTAAAATAATTCGTGCACCAACTACTCCATCAGAAACACTAACTGGAATAAGACGACACTTACACAATCATGCTGATGAGAGAAAAAAGTTTTTGTTAAAAACTGCTGAAGAAATTTTTGCTCCACTAACAAACAACAAACATTCTTGGATTACTCTCACTGGTTTGGGGGGATTTAGGGAAGTTGGTAGGAGTTGCTTGTTAGTTTCAACAGAAAATTCTAAAGTATTACTTGATGCAGGAGTAAGTATTGGTAATATTGAGGACCCTTATCCTTACCTTGACGCGTTGGGTTATCCTTTGAGCGAAATTGATGCGATTGTAATTACTCACGCACACACTGACCACATGGGGGCAGTGCCTTTAATTTATAAAATGGGTTACGAGGGGCCGGTTTATTGTACTGAACCTACTCGAGATTTGATGACTTTATTGCAATTCGATTATATTGGAGTAGGAATTTCTTCTAACAAGGAAGCACCTTACACTGAACGTGATGTAAAAAATGCTTTGTTGCACACAATTCCACGAGACTATAGGGAAGTTACGGATATTACTCCAGATATGAGATTAACTTTGCATAATGCTTCGCACATACTTGGTTCAAGTTCTGCTCACTTGCATATTGGTGAAGGCGCACACAACTTGGTTTATAGTGCTGACATAAAATATGGTTTTACTAGGCTCTTTGATAATATTGATATAAAGTATCCTAGGCTAGAAACACTAATAATTGAAAGCACTTACGGTTCTCGTGATGCAATTCAATCAGATAGGGAAGATGCTGAAAAAAAATTGTTGGACATTATTCAAGAAACTACTCAATTTGGCGGAAATGTTTTGATACCTGTTTTTGGTGTTGGTAGGGGACAAGAAGTTGCTTTAGTAATCGAAAATTTTTATAGACAAGGGTTGTTGAGTGAACAAAACAAAATTTATATTGAAGGGATGGTAAAAGAAGCTGGTGCAATCCACACAGCTTACCCAGAATATTTGAGGCAATCACTAGAAAAAAGAATTTTGAGTAATGATTCGCCATTCGATTCACCGATTTTTGAAGTTGCTTTGCGTGAGAACCGAGACAAAATAATCAAGGGTTCTGGCGGAGTAATTATTACTACTTCAGGGATGATGACTGGCGGGCCAGTACTAGAATATTTTTACAAGATGGCGGGCAATCCTTCAAATACTTTAGCATTTGTTGGTTATTTAGCAGAGGGTTCGCTTGGAAGAAAAATTCAACAAGGATTAAAATCGATGCCGATAGCAGAGAATGGTAAAACAAAAAAACTCGATATTAATATGAGGGTAGAAATGGTGGATGGGTTCTCTGGACACTCTGATTTTAACCAATTAGTTTCTTACGTTGCAACATTAAAACCAAAACCAAAAAGAATTATTGTTAACCACGGTGACCCACAAAGAAGTGTAGAATTTTCTAAATACGTTGCATCAAAATTCGGAATCAATTCAACTGCATTAAGGAACCTTGATACGGTTAGGTTGAAATAATTTGTTTGCAAGGCTCGACTAAATTAATTGTTTTGTAATGCTCGGCTAAATTAATTGTTTTGTAATGCTCGGCTAAATTAATTAGCACGCTTTTACTTACTTCCTTCGTAGAGTTTCTGCATTTTTTCTAAAGCATTCTCAATGTTATCCAAATCTTTTACTAGTGGTTCGCGGAGCCAAGCATTAAAAGATTCTTTCAAAGAATTCCTGTGTTCGCTTTTTGGGTTAGGGTTGATTGAATAATTTAGTCCCTTGCGTTGAAGAAAACCGAGTGCAATTAGTCTGTTTAAATGATAACGAATAATTTTTTCGCTAAACAAAACCGTTGTTTTTTCTTTAATATGTGCTTGAATTTCTAATGTGGTTGGAGATTCTTTTTTAGAAAAAATTAATGTGAATAAAGAATCGTAAATCAAAAGAGCTTTATCACGAGTCTCTTTAGGAGAAATCAAGCCGAGGGAAAGGCAAGTCCACCGCAAAAGAGATTTTCTTGTTAAGAGAACAGAATCAGGCAAGTCGAGGTTGCGTAAGATGAGTTCTTTACGAATTAGTTCAGCTTCCGGAATCATTTTTTATCAGCTCCTTTAGAATTTTCAAAATAATTTTAATAGAATTAAAACAGAACAAAATATAAAGGAAATAGTTTGTTTCTTTTGGACAAAATTTATTGTCAAGAGTATTTTATTGCTACATAATTAGGTTTGGTTATTTCATTCAACCTAGGGGGTTCAATTTTCCAATCGGCGAATGTTTTTATAGTTGGTTCTTGTTATTATTTAGTTCTTGTTAGGACTTGAATTGAATTTTTTTGATGGTGTTTTGTATGGTTAAATTAGAGACACAAATGCATCCGTTTAGACTTTCATTGAAAAATAAAACGCCAGTTACTTTGCTTATAGAAATTGAAAATGATTCTGATAAACCAATAATGCTTTCTTACGAAGTATTACTTGGGAATAGTATTGCGTTCTCCAAGCAAGGCTTAACTAATGCGATGAGTAAAAAGTTTGACAAGTTTGCGCCCGGAGCAAAAGACAGACAATATTACGAGATTTATGCAAAACCAACTGCCCGCACAGGAATAGAAGAACCTGTAGTAATTACACTAATGGAACACTATAATGGTTCGTACAATTATATTCTCGGAAAAAAAACGAAGAATCTTTCAGTTCTTATTGAATAATTTTTTTATTGCAGGGTATAGTAATTGTTAAATACTGTTGGGCTTATTTTTTTATTATGCCTGAACCAACCAGTTTTCAAAATGTTCGCGACACGCGTTTTTTTGTTGCGGGGACTGATTTTAAGTTGCATGATGATGAAGCAGTTTTAGAATTGCTTGATAAGGGAGTAAAAAAAGTTTTTGTACTTTATCCAATAACTCAAAAAAAATTAAATATGGATCCCCTTCTTTCAAAACATTATCCCTCAATCGAGGCTTATCACAGAAAAATGGGAATTAATACCGAGTTTTTAGCAAAACTTTATGAGAACGGAATACATGTTTCTTCAATAATAAAGACTCCTAAAGAGTTTCGTGGGTATGAATCTATTGCTGAAGAAGTTGCAAAAACAAAGGGGGGAATATTATTCCAGTGTCTTACTGGGAGGCAGTCAAGTGTAGCTTATGCGGCTTATTGTTTAGCTAGGCACTCAACACTGCCTTTTGTTGAAATAAGGAAACGAATTGAGGAACTTAATCCAAGGTCGACTGATTGGTTAAGGGTGCAAGAAATGTTGCACGGAGCCGGAGTGGATTTACGAAAAGTTGTTGAAACTAGGATAGCTCATTTAAATCAAACAAGGAGTTTAGTTTTAGTTAGGGCTCGTAAAACTAAATTGAAGGCTTTGCGCGAAAAACATCTGGAAAGAAACCATGGCTCAACGAGTCGCCTGCACAAACGTTAATTAAATTTTATTCTAGAATAGCGTTCAAGAATCTTTTTTTCTAAAGGAGTTAGTTCAACACTTTTTCCGCTCTGCCTAGCTTTACCCAATTTTATTGTTGTTCTTGCTAGTGCGTACATCGCTTCAGGGTTTTCGTCAGGAAAATTCTTGTAAGTGTTTCCTGTTCTCTCTTTTCTTGGTTCATAGATTTCTAACAATGCTGCACCCACTTTGTCATTACCAAGATTCCAAGAATTTTTTTCAGAAAGAATTTTGTTTTCAGCACGAAGCACGCGCTTGATTAAATCCTTTTGCCTTTCTGTTCTCGCAACAACCCAATCGGGTTTCCCCCCTTTTTGAACGCTCTTAACAAACTTTTTCTTTTCTGCAGAAGCAAGTGCCCTACGAGCAATACCAAGTTTTCCTTTTGGGACAATTGAAGGCATAATAAATTCCTATAAACTAAATGAATTCTTATTAAAAAAACTTTTCTTTGCAAAACATCGTTTTTGTTGTCATGTACTTGCATAAATATTCATTAGGTAATTATTATTTTTATCAAAACTAATATATACTATAAATACGACTATTTAGTAGAGTACCATTAGTAATTGTACTAGTTGAGAATTTTGTGTTGATTGGGGTAATTTAATGAAAAATGTTTTTTTTATTTTTGTTATTATTTGCTTAATTTTTATAGCGTCCCCAACGAGTGCTTGGTGGGAACCAAATTGGGCTAATAGAAATCCAATTACTATTGATAGTTCAAAAATTGATGAGGATCTTCAAAATTTTCCAGTTCTTGTAAAACTAGATTCTTCAGTAATAAGTTTTTCTAATGTGCTTGATGCTGGAGCAGATATAAGATTTGTTGATTCAGATGACCTTACTTCACTTGATTACGAAATCGAGTCTTGGGATGATGAAAATAATATTGCTTATGTTTGGGTTAGAATACCTGAAGTTTCAAGTGCCAGTGATTCAACATTTTATATGTATTATAATAATTCAGCTACTACTGATGCGCAAAACCCTTCTGGAGTTTGGGATGAAAACTTTGTAATGGTACAGCACATGCAAGAAACGGGGGGTGGTGCGAGCGCATTACAAGATTCTACTTCAAATAATAATGATGCTACTCCAACAGCAAGTGTAACTTATACTCCTGATGGAAACATTGATGGGGGAAGACACCACGCTAATTCAACTGCAACTGTAACTGAAAACACATCCATGCAGTACACGGATTATGTAAGTTACACTGCAAGATTTAAGTCTGATAATGTTGACTGGTATTATGGCGGAATACTAACAAAAATGTATTCTTGGGGTAATGGCTACAATTTGTTGGTTAACAATACAATAATTAGCTGTGGTTGTGGAGTTTATGTTTCTCAAAACATTGGTACTATTCATGAAAAATGGTTCACTGCTTATTGTGTGCACACAGGTACAGTACTAAAACTATATGTGAATGGAGTATATCGTAATCAAGGTAATTATGTTCTTGGAAGCAGTGCACAGCCAATGCAAATAGGGGCTTTTTATTCTAGGAATAGTTTAATGTTCCAAGGAATAATTGATGAAGTTAGAGTAAGCCACACTATAAGGAGTGATGCTTGGATAAAAGCCGAATATTATGCAGGAGATGATGAGCTACTTTCTTATGAAGGGACAGAAAATGCTGTACTTCCAGCTTACAATATTAGAACTTTTCTTGGAGCCAATCCCCGAACTTTTTTTGCTGAAGGACAACAAGCAAGATTATTAGTTGATGCAAATAGAACAACACTAAACATTTCAATAGTTGATTCTAACGGTGTTGCAAGCGTAAATGATGAGGCAATGACTTTGTATTCTACATCTCCTGATGGAAATACTTTTTACTACGATTTTACAATAACTGGTTCCACAGGATGGTTTGATATTAATTTTACTCAATTAAGAAAATCTTATTCATCAATATTTTATAAGTCTGAAGTGTGGCAAAATTCTTACACTGATGCGCAAGGAGAATTTTTTCCATATATTTTTGATCTCAATGTAACAGACCCATCTGACCAAAATTATTTTTTTGAATTAATTGAAGCAAAAACTGATTTTAATTTTAGTTGTGACGAAAATTCTGTCAGAGTACTTGATTATAATGGGAGTAATTATATTGAAATTCCTTCTTCAGTTTATAATAAAACATATTCCGAAAATTATCTTTCAAGCGGAACAATATCTTTTTTTGCTTCTCTTGGGGCGCTTGAAGAAAGACACTTTTTTGTAGCTTACTCTAGTTCGGGGCAAACCAAGGATTATGGGGCGGATTTAGTGGTTTTATCTGGAGAAAATTATTTTGAATTTGAAAATAGTAAATACAAAGCGACAATAAATTCTATTAAAGGCGGGTTGCTTTCAACACTTGAACACAAAGATACTACCTCGCTTAATGATTATGAATTGTCTGGTTTGAATCCAATGATGTATTCTCCTGAAGCAAAGTCGGGGCCAATTACTTATCAACCAAGTTCTTATACAACTCCAACAATAACCCTTGATGTTAATGCTCAGACTATAAAAAAATTGAAATCAATGGGAACAATTGCGGGAATGGATTATAATGTTGAATATACTTTTTATCCAAAAAAATCTTACTTTTTGGTAGATGTAAACGTTAAACCCAAAATAAGTGAAACTTGGGATTATTATTATGATAGTTATTTTTTTGCTGACAATGCACTGTTTTCAAAATTTGTTTATTATGATGGTTCGGTTAATACGCGAGATGTTAATATTGAGTCCTCGGGATTTGATTCACTTGGGTTAGGGGACATTAATTATCTTGGATTGTATCAACAAGACACAGTAATTGGGCTGGGAACTATTTTTCTTGAAAAATCAAGTACCACTGGTTCGGTTCCAACAACCGATTTTTTTGATAGTACTAATTACGAATATTGGAGGAGAAAATTTCATTCAGGGGCGGTTTCGTCAAGTGATTTGTTTTCATCAAAACAAGCAATAATTGTTTTTAACTCATTTAAAGGTGCTGAAGATATTAACAATAATTGGACAGAACTTTTATCCGTGCCGATTGTTGTTGTTGGTTCAACAATAGCTTCTGATGATCAAGCGCCCATTGAAACACAAGGATTATCATTTACTCCATTAGATGTTAACGATTCTTCGGATTTAAATATTTTTGGAACATGGACTGATAATTTATGTCTCTCGGATGCAACACTTTATTGTGTGGGTCCCGACATGAATATTTCTCAAACATTAAGTTTGGACGGAAATAATTCTCTTGTTGCATTTCAAATAGATTCTAATTTTCTCAATGCAGGAACGCTGGATTGTAATTTTAATGTTTTTGATGTTGGGAGGAATTCTGATTCTAATTCAATATTAATAAGTATTACTGATGTTTCTCCCCCAAATATTGTTTCTATTTCACATTCTCCTGATTTGAATTCTGATATTGATCCGGAGATAGAAGTAACTGTTGATGCAAATTTGATTGAATTTTCAGGAGTTTCTTCTGTTGTTTTAGTTAATCGTTTTTTTGATGATGTTAATGGGTGGAGTGATTGGAATTATATTACAATGAATAATGATGTAAATTATGGAGACTATAACTTTAGTTTTTCTGGAAGTTTTTTTACTCCTGCGGTTGATTCTTTTGGAGAGTATTTTGTTTCTGCTATTGATTCACTAGGTTTTGATTCTAATAGTGAAGTTGTTACACTATACTCCTACACTGATTACACTTGGGATATTAACCAAGCTGATTTTGGTGCAATTTCGGGGTTACTTGACACGGATGTTGTTGTGGGAGACATAAATATAACTAACACTGGAGATGAATTAATTTCATTTAAATTAAGCTCAAATTGGGAAAACAAATCTAATATTTATTATAATACTGTAGCGGAAACAAGTGCAGGGTATTTGTTTTCA
>CAYLWD010000032.1:0-8113 GCA_964387305.1 uncultured archaeon | reverse complement strand
ACATTAAAATCATTTAGGAGAAGGGGTTTTACTCCCCAAGCAATTAGGAAAGTAATTATTGATATTGGAGTAAATATTAATGAAGCAAAAATTTCTATTGAAAACTTTGCAGCAGCAAACAAAGAAGCGCTTGGAGAAGTAAAAGAATTTCCATTCATGGATGAGGTAGTTCCGCTGGAAGTTTATGGAGTTGCTCCCGGAGAGATTGAATGTTACGGTGAAGAAATAAAAATGAATTCGCCGATACAAAAGTTTTTTGTAAGCAAAAAAGAAATTATGAAACACAAAGCAGGAGAAACAATTAGGCTAAAAAAAGGATTTAATATCAAACTTGAGGAAGCTAATGAATACGGTGGAAAAGCGCGATTCACTTCTTACACAAAACAACCACTGAAAATAATTTCTTGGATACAAGAAATGGTTGATATTGAAGTATTAATGGGAGATGGAAGTAAGAGGTTAGGAGTTAGTGCTAAAAGTATTTTGGATTCCAAAGAAAAAGAAGTAATTCACTTAGAGAATTTGGGGTATTGTAATATTGAGGAAATTGATTCAGGAATAGTTAAGTGCGTGTTTGCGCACGAGTAATATCTAATCACAACTTTTCCCAATTGGCAATTTCTCCTTTAATCACTTTAAAACAATCATTCGCCGAAAGAATTTCTTTTTTTAATGAGTTCAAGCGATACAATTCTTGCGGAGCGCGTTTAGATACTTTTTTGTACAAGTGTTCGAACTCAAAAGCAAGTTGTCCGCTATTAATCAAAATCTTTTCCTTAAAAATTTTATTGGTAAGATTAAATTTTGATTTATCAAAAGAAAATTCCCGAAAATCAGCTTCGATTGCTACATAATATAAATATTGGTTTATTGCATGCAAAGAATTTGAGTGTTCCTTGAAGCGAATAAGTTGAGGATGTTTTTTGTAACCACGAGTTTTTCCCTCAAGCACTTTTTTTGCGAGCAGAGCTTCGCGCCATAATGCAACAAGTCCTTTAGTATCAAGATATTTTGGGTGAAGAGACCATAAACGCATATAATCACTATATCCAAATAAAGGGCTAGAGAGAGGCTTTTAAAAGCTTTCGAACGCATTTTTTATTAATCACTGGTTTCTGCCAATGAGACTGACGCAGAGTTTTTTGAATTAATTTCAAGGAATTCGCGGTTGACGTGGAGGTGTATTTTCATGGCGGATTTTATAAAAGTACAATTGACTGAAGAGTTAAGACAAGCTACGCTTGACTTGCTTGAAAAGTCTAGTAAAGGAAAACTAAAAGGCGGAATAAATGAAGTAACTAAAGCTATTGAAAGGGGAACAGCAAAATTTGTTATAATTGCTGAAGATGTTTCACCAGCCGAAGTTGTAATGCATTTACCGTTAATTTGTGCTGAAAAAAACATTCCATTCAGTTACGTTCAAACAAAAAAAGAATTAGGTGAACGAGCGGGAGTTGGAGTAGCAACATCAGCAATAGCAATAATTGAGAGTCCCGTAGACAAGGAGCTTCACAGTCTTGGACAAAAGATTGCTGAATTGAAAAAGTAGGTGATGAAGAATGGCTGATGAATACGGAACACCTGCAGAAGTTGTTGAAATAGTACGAAGAACAGGTGCACACGGAGAAACAACACAGATTCTCTGCAAAATACTCGAAGGCCCAGAACAGGGAAGAGTAAAAAGGAGAAATGTTAAAGGAAATGTGCAACGAGGAGATGTAGTAGTATTACTCAACACTGAAAGAGAAGCAAAGGAGATCGTACAACGCTAAAGGTGATTATGAATGGTTAAATGTAATTTTTGCGGTACAGAAATCCAAAAAGGAAGCGGAAAGCTTTACGCGAAAAAAGATGGTTCGACATATTATTTCTGTTCAAATAAGTGCGAAAAAAGTACTTTGATGAAGAGAAGAAAATCTGTGGAAACAAAGTGGACTAGTGCGTACCACAAATTAAAACAAACAACAAGAAACGCGAAAAGCAAAGAAGCTAAACAAGAATAAAGCTTTGATTGAGCGAATGCTCGAAAAAAGTGAATGAAAGCAATGAAAAACAAGCAGAGCGAAGAGTTTTGCAAGAATTGACTTTCAAAAATTTTTTAAGGAAGGTGAGCTAAATGAGGAGAACACTTATAATAATTAAGCCAGACGCAATCAACAGGAGTCTTGCTGGAGAGATACTAAACAAATTCGAAGACAAGGGACTAAAAATAATTGGTTTGAAAATGGAGCGCCTAAATGTTTACCAATTAAAGGACCATTACGCGCACCTAGAAAACAAGCCCTTCTTCAAAGAACTTGTAGAATTCATGTCAAGTATTCCAAGCATACTAATGGTTGTTGAAGGAAAAGACGCAGTTAATGTTGTAAGAAGGCTGGTTGGCGCAACTAACGGAAGAGACGCATTACCCGGAACAATACGAGGCGATTATTCAATGAGTACCCAAACAAACTTGGTGCACGCTTCTGAAACAAAAGAAATGGCTGAAAAAGAAATTAAGCGATTCTTCAAGGAAGATGAACTCTATGAATACGATAAAATGAATTTTAATTGGGTTTACTGTAGTGCTGAAAAAGAAAAATACGAAGAAACTGACTTAGAAGAAAAAAGTTACGAAGAAATTGTTGCAGCAAAAAAAACAGCAGAGAAAGAAAAAAATGAAAAAAAATAATTCTTCAAAAAAATAATTGAAAAGTGCTCAGTAAAATTCAAAGTTATTCAAAAAAGTTTGGTGAAAATAAAATGATTAGACAACCAATAATTACTGTACTAGGACATGTTGACCATGGAAAAACTTCTTTGCTTGACGCAATTAGGGACAGTGGAATAGCATCAAAAGAAGCAGGGGCAATCACACAACACATTGGTTCAACAGAAGTGCCTGTAGAAGTAATCCAAAAAATTTCTGGAAATTTATTAAAAAAATTCGGGTTCGAATTAAAAATTCCAGGATTATTGTTTATTGACACCCCTGGGCACGAAGCTTTTACTAATTTAAGGAAACGCGGAGGAAGCATTGCTGACTTAGCAATACTTGTTGTTGATACAATGCAAGGATTGCAACCACAAACAATAGAAGCAATAGAAATACTCAAAGTATACAAAGTACCATTCATAATTGCAATGAACAAAATAGATTTAGTTGACGGTTATAAGTCAATTAATGGAAGCTTTTTGGATAATATTGATAAACAAGAAACACGCGTAAAAAATTTGCTTGATGAGAAATTATACACTATAGTTGGAAGAATTTATGAATATGGCTTTGAGGGTGAAAGATTCGATAGATGCAATTTTACTAAACAAATTGCAATAATCCCTTGTTCAGCAAAAACAAGAGAAGGATTACCAGAAATTTTAACATTACTCTCGGGACTATCACAAAAATACTTGGAAAAGAAATTAGATATTGGGGAAGATGAGAGCGCGGCAGCAGCAGTACTAGAATCAAAAGAAGAAAAAGGATTAGGAAAAACAATTGATGTAATATTATACAAAGGAACACTAAGGGTTAATGATAATATTGCAGTGCTTGGAAAAAGCGGGGTAATTAAAACAAAAATAAGAGCATTACTCCAACCAAAACCATTACAAGAAATTAGGAGTACTAATGAAAAATTTAATTCAGTAAAAGAAGCTTATGCTGCAACCGGAGTAAAAATAAATGCCCCTGGATTAGAGGAAGTGCTTGCAGGTTCGACACTAGTTGTTATTAAAAATGGAAACGAAGCAGAAGAATTGGAAAAAGAAATAAATGAAGTTAAAATAGAATCACACGGAAAAGGAATTGTTGTTAAAACAGATGCAATCGGTTCATTAGAAGCGCTAATTGAATTGTTGAAAAAAAGTAATGTTCCAATAAACCACGCAGACATTGGTAATGTTAATAGAAAAGATGTAATGGAAGCGACAGCAATGCTCTGTGAAGAGACTGTACTCGGGTGCGTGCTTGCATTCAATGTTAATGTTGAAGCAGAAGCACAAGAAGAAGCTGACAATAGAGGCGTAAAAATATTCAACGAAAAAGTAATTTACAAATTAATTGAGAATTATGATGAGTGGGCAAAAAAAACAAAGAAAGAACAAAAAGAACAAGGAATGAATTGCCTTGTGTTGCCAGTAGAAATTGAATTTATGAGAGGATATGTTTTCAGAAATACTAAACCCGCAATTATTGGAGTAAAAATAGTTGAAGGAAAATTAAAAGAAGGTTGGAAACTAATGAACAAGGAAGGAGAATTAATTGGAAAAGTTGGTGGAATACAAAAAAATAATGAGAACGTAAAGGAAGCCAAAAAAGGAGAAGAAGTTGCAGTATCAATAGAAGGGGCAACTGTTGGAAGAAACTTGTTCGAAGGCGACAAACTTTATTCATGCATTGGAACAAAAAATTATTGCGATTTACAAAATTATTTAGGGGAATTTAGTGAAGAAGAAAAAAAATTGCTTGAAAATATTTGGAGTAAAACGAAAAAAGATGAAGAAAAAGAGGCATAATTTATTAGTTTTATATAGAGACAAAACATAAGTTGTTAAATGAATTGAGGACGTTATTTTTATAGAAAAGGAGGAATAATGATGAAATTCGTAATAAGCGAACCAAAGTCTGGAAAAGCATACAGTGCGACAACAGAAGGGGATCTTTTCATTGGAAAGAAACTTGGAGAAGTTGTTTCATTAGATGAAATAAATGGCATGACTGGCTTTGAAGCAAGGATTACTGGCGGTAGCGATAAACAAGGCTTCCCAATGCATCCATCTGTTTCAGGGCAAGCAAGAAAAAAAATCCTAACAGGAAGAGGAATAGGATTCAAGCCCGACAAAAAAGGGGAAAGGAAACGCGTGTCAGTAAGGGGAAGTGCAATAAGTTCAGAAATAGCACAAGTTAACCTTGCAATCACCAAAATGGGTGGCGCGAATCTTGATGAATTATTCCACAAAGAAACAAAAGAAGTTGATACAAGAAGTGCAAAAGAAAAAGCATTAGAAGAAGCTAAAAAAATGGCAGGAAGTACTGAGATTGGAGATGCTCCAACAAAAAAAGCTAGGCACTAAAATCAACAAGAAAAATTAATGCTTGCTTGGATTTCAAAAATTCGAGCAAGCAAATTATTTTTCAAACAAAAAATAGTTCAAATGAAAATTTAATAGGGATAAAAAATGCCGAGAGCAAAAAAAGCAAAAGTTGAAGGCGCTATTACAGCAGAAAAAAAGCCAAGGGTTAGAAAACCAAGGGTTAGTAAAAAAACTACGGGAAAAGAAAAACCGATTGTTGAACAACCAAAAATTGTTAAAAAAGTAGAACAACCCGAAATAAATATTGGAATGATTGGACACGTTGATCACGGTAAAACTAGTTTAACTAAATCAATTACTGGAAAATGGTGCGACACCCACAGTGAAGAAGTTAAACGCGGAATTTCAATTCGACTGGGTTATGCTGACGCAACTTTTTACAAAATAATGACAAAAGACGGAACAAAATATAGTAACAATCCTCAAGGAGGAGAAGTACTATCAAAAAGAGTAGTTTCTTTTGTTGACGCGCCAGGACACGAAACACTAATGACTACAATGCTAAGTGGAGCAGCACTAATGAATGGTGCCGTATTAGTAATTGCCGCAAACGAATTTTGCCCACAACCAATGACAATAGAACACTTAATGGCACTAAAATTTGCTGGAATAAAAAAAATTGTAGTAGCACAAAACAAAATTGATTTGGTTAGTGCAGAAGAAGCAAAAGCACAATATGTAGATATTAAAAAATTGTTAAAAGAATACGGGTACGATGATGCCCCAATTATCCCAACCGTTGCAAACTTTGGAACTAACCTAGATTTATTGATAGAAGCAATTGAAACACACCTAGCGACCCCAAGCCACGATTTAACAAAGCCCGTGAAAATGTTCATTGCAAGAAGTTTTGATATTAATAGACCCGGAACAAAAATAGAAAATATGAAAGGCGCAATACTTGGGGGAAGCATTACCCAAGGAAAAGTAATTATTGGAGATGAAATAGAAATTTACCCCGGATTACAAGGAAAAACAATTACAAAAGTTGTTAGTATTTCTTGTGAAGCAGGATTAATTAATGAAGCAAAGCCCGGAGGCTTAGTAGCAATAGCAACCGAGTTGGACCCAAGCCTAGCACAAAACGATAAATTTAGGGGACAAATAATTGCTAAACCAAATTCATTACCTGCACCAACAAAAGAATTAAACTTGAAAATAACTATATTCCAAAGACCTGGACAAGAAAAAACTGAATTCAAAGCTAGTGAATCTGTTGTATTAACTGTTGGAACAAACACTTTAGTTGGGTTCTTGAAAAAAGTTACTCCAACAACGATAATTGTTTTGTTAAAACAAGACGCAATTGTAGAGAAAGGAGAAAAAATTGCTGTAAGTAAACACATTAATTCACAATGGAGATTAACTGCTTACGCAGAAGTTATTTAATTTAAAAATATGAAAATAAATTGGTAAAAACGAGGGAGAAAATTTGAAACAAAAAGCATTGCTGGATACAAATTTTTTTATTTATGCTATTAGACACAAAGTTAGAGTGGTTCAAGAGTTAAGAGAAAATTTTGGAGCAGAAGTAATTACAATTAGTAGTGTAATAAAGGAATTAGAAAGAGCAAAGGAAAGGGGTGGAGAATTAGGAAAAGAAGCTGGACTTGCATTACAAATGATTCAAAAAGAAGGAATTAAAGTAATTTTAGCAGAAAAAAGTGCAGATGATGAGCTAGCAAAAAACAGCAAAGAGTATTTAATTGCTACGAATGACAAAGCACTAAGAGAAAGAATAAAAAACCTTGGGGGAAGAGCTATATACATTAGGAAGAAAGCTTTTATTGAAGAAGAATAAAATATTGATGTTTTTTAGATTAATTGAATGTTTATTTGAATTAAAATTGTTAAAAATCGGATGGTGAGTTAATGTATTACAAAACAAAAATAATTGACAAAATAAGGGTTCCGCCAAAGAACCTTGGAACAAAAGTAAAAGACTCTTTATTACAAATATGTCAAGAGAGTTACGAAGGAAGAATGAATGAAGCTTACGGAGTAATAATTGCTGTAATAGGAATAGGGGATATAGGTACAGGGCACGTAATTCCTGGAGATGGAGCCGCCTACTATGAGGCAGAAATAGAAATGTTAACTTACAAACCACAAGTACAAGAAATTACTAGAGGAACTATTACTGAAGTCACTGAATTTGGAACTTTTTGTAGAATAGGTCCAATTGAAGGACTAATCCACGTTAGCCAAATAATGGATGACTTTACTACTTATGATGCAAAATTACCTGGGTTCGTTGGAAAAAAGACTGGAAAAAAAATAACTAAAGACGATGATGTAATTGCAAGAATAGTTACTATCTCAATGAAGGGAGACACTTCTAGTTCAAAAATTGGTTTAACAATGAGACAACCGTTCCTTGGAAAAGCGGATTGGGTAAAAATTGATGAAAAAGGCCCAGTTGAGAGAGGAAAAAAAGGAAAGGGAAAAGGCAACTTTAAAGAAATAAAGATAGAAAAACCTGCAAAGGGGGATAAAAAATGATTGCAAAAGAAAAAGCCTGTAGGACTTGTAAATTTATTGTAGAAGAAGACAAGGTTTGCCCTAACTGTAGCGGAACAACCTTCACTACTTTCTGGAGAGGATTCGTAGTAATAACTAACCCTGAAGAATCAGAGATAGCAAAAAAGATGGGCGTAACAAAAAGAGGGAAATATGCTTTAAGACTAAGTAGATGATTAGAAATTTTTATGGTGAGTTGAAAATGGATTTGAAAGTAATACAAAACAATAAGAATGAGTTATTCAAAAGACAAGAAATTGTTGCTGAAGTTGAGGAAAACGTTACTCCATCAAAAGATGCTGTAAGAGAAAAAATTTCGGCAATGCTGAATGCACCAAAAGAAAAAATTGTTATAGGAAAAATTGACACAGAATTTGGTTCAAATAAAGTGAAGATAATTGCAAGAATTTATGATGATGAAGCACAACTAAAGAAAGTTGAGTTAGAACATATAAAGAAAAGGAACTTTAAGGAAGTAAAAGTAGAAAAAAAGAACGAAGAAAAAACAGAAACAAAA
>CAYLWD010000031.1:0-8500 GCA_964387305.1 uncultured archaeon | reverse complement strand
GACAGGTTACTAATAACTCCTGCTAGAGTAAAAATTATTAAACGAAAAGGACAGTGACGGCCTTGCCCATAGGCAAACCGCTACTGCCCCTAAAAAAATCCACTACTGACATCGTGGATACTATTAATAAAACGCTCAAAGAAAAACATTGGCACAAGTTCGAATTAGCAACAGCAAAACTCATTCTTGTTCCCCACTATTTTTTTCATTACCATTATTTTGTTGAAAAAGAAGTTGGTAACGACAAAATAGTTGAGGGTTCTTTTTCGGGTAGATTATTAATTGATGCTGAAGTCCTAAAAGTTATTGAAAAAAAAGAATTAGATGAATTATTGCATCATGTTGGTGATGCTACTAATGTTGACCCACAAATTCCTTTTGAAGTTAAAGAAGCACTAATTGCTGAGAGCGAAGAAGCTGAAGTAATTAAAATAAAATCATCTGAACACTTCAAAGTTCCTAGAACAAATATTTTAATTTCGCATAGGAAAACGATTCTTGTCCCTTATTTTGTTACTTTTATTACAGTAAAAGAAGGTACTTTTAGAGTAAAAATGAATGCAGTTACGGGAGAAATAAATGGAATAGAAAAATTGCCTAAAAGAGAAAGAGGGTACCTTGAAATAACTGCTGAAACTCTAAAGGATTTGAAGAGGCCCGGCGCGTGGGCTGAATACAGTGTTGGCTTAATTAAAGAAACAAGGAACTTGTTTTCTGATAATAACAAAGAAACCCAAGAAAAAAGTGTTAGGGAAGAAAACTTAACTAGTTCTGGTTTAGAAAAATTTTTGCGAAAACTATTAGAAAGTAAAACAATTTTGCTTGTTATAATTTTTTTAGCACTATTAATGATTTATGCTGCGCTGATACAAATGCGAGTATTGTAATGTGAATCAAGTCCCCCCACTTGTGCTCCCCCCCAACCAAATCAATTAATTTCGAATAGTTCGGGCGGGTTCCTAAGATTACAAAGATTAGCGTCTTTTCCTTGTGCTCTTATGGTTTGGTTTGTGTTAATTAGTGATTTCATGTCATTGAGTTTCCTAATTATTTTTCCTTCGTTCCAAAACAATTTCCAAGTATCTATTCCTTCTCCAGAAACGCGCTTAGTTTGTTTACTTACACAAACATTACCTGAT
The DNA here is from genome assembly GCA_964387305.1 of uncultured archaeon. Taxonomy (GTDB): domain Archaea; phylum Iainarchaeota; class Iainarchaeia; order Iainarchaeales; family JAAZKV01; genus CAYLWD01. The sequence goes on along the minus strand of CAYLWD010000031.1, from coordinate 7,361 downwards.
TTTATTTGTTCAAATAATTTTGGTAAATCAGAATCTAGTAGGCTGTATTCATTACTTTCAGGTATAGTTATATTACATTTATTTCCACTGAGTAGTGTTCCGGTTACTCCACTATTGAATTGTACGCATCTAACTATACCTGCTCCGGGTCCGCTTTGTGATTCATAGCATCCACAAAAGGTTCCTTCATCAGCAGCATAAATATAGTTTTGAGTTAAAATTTTTATTGGCTTATTCAAATAAAGAACTGATTGTAAATACATTGAGTCATAATAATTTGATATTCCATTAAGCTTGAATGAAAACTCTGCATATTCGTTGGTTGAAGTAATACCCGAGGGAACATCAGGTTCATTATATGGGAGTGCTTTGTCCGTTGTGCGTATACTTTCGCACCCATCTCCTTTGGTACTAGCAAATCCAGTCCAATAAGTAAATTTATCTTTTCCTTGGAAAGGATATGGGCTGTTTTGTCCTTCGGTAACCTCCATCAAAGAAGTAAAAGGGGGCACTCCATTAGGAACCCCAATAAATATTGGGCTTGCAAAGTTATTATACAAGTTTATTTTTGCGTCCGGACCATCATTAGTAAATTCTAACACTAACCCTCTTTTTGTTATATTTGAATTATAATTGTCCAAAGAAACTTCTTGTATTAAACCATTGTATTCTTTGGTATAAAAGAACCAATCATATTCTGGTTCTCCAATTTTTTGTAAAGAAACACTTATTTTGACGTATGGATTAAGTTCGTACGGTTCATCAAATACTCCTGTGCTATCGAGTCCAAACAACCCTCTTCCGTCAGCTCTATTATTAGTTAAACTTATTTCTACTTGGTATTTTCCTGCAGAAATAGTATCAGTGCCTACAGGAGTTTGCTTATCGAAAGAAATCCCCTTCATTAGGTTCTTGAGCATTTCTTCTAACTCGCCTGGATTAGCAGTAGAAAACGCATCAGTATTTGAGAAATGTCCTTTTTGTAATATTTGGTAAGTTGTGAATCCATTTATAGTGCTATTAATAGTATCTAGGTTAAAGTCTTGTTCAACAAGGTTAGCAGTAAAATTACTGTAATACGGTTCAACATTATTTATATCACCATTTGTTTCCAAAGTAAAAATCTTATCAATTTTTTTAGCTAATTCAATTAAGAATTCTCCTTGAGTACAATAAACATAATTATTATCTACAAGAGTATTATCTAGTGGATTAATTTTTTCTAAATCACACTCAAACATATCTACTTCGTTACCATCAGTTCCACCCATTGCTAAATTTATTTTTGGAACAATTTTCTCGCCGGTTTTTCCCGGAACACCATCCGAACTAATACATTCATCATAAAGAACAACGCTTCCCTCGGGTTTGTTTTTTATTTTTATTTGGAAGTCTTGTTGGTCAATTAAACCAATATCATAATTTGTGTTACCTGAATTTTTAGTGCAAGGAACTCCTTGTTCTATACAAGAGTCTTTTCCAAAGATAGTGTAATTCAAATCCATTGAAACAGTAACTCTTGAAAGCGGCAAACTATTGGTGTTGAAATCAATATCTACAGGAATTACAATTGATTTTCCTGCAGGGATTTTAAAACCAGAATATAATAACTTGCCGTCTGGCCCAACTTGCAAAGTACAATTTGCTCCAGTCGAACAATTAAGTCTGTAATCTTTTACTTCAAAATCAAATGCTGAAGTATTTTTTATTATATATTTATTGTTTTCAGTTAATGTTTCGCTTTTACCATTAGACTTGAGGAGTTTGCTTTCAGGAGCACCTGAAAACATTATTGCAGCAGGCGATGAAACACTAAAATGTCTTGTATCAGAATTTTGGCTATCAGTAATTCCTGTTCTAATATTCTTAAGAATATTTTTTGGTGAATAAAAATCAATATAATAATTGTCTGCCCCTTCAGGTGCTTCGGCCATTGCGATAAGCCCAAGTTTTACTGAAAATTTGTGTAAACCAAAATCGTTTCCATCAAATACTTTTTCAATACTTTCATCAATTCCAAATCCAATATAGTTGTTACTATCTGTACAAGAACCATCTGCATTGCCCGGAGTATAGCACAAAAAATCCTCGATTGCGCAATAAGATGGTTGACCGTCGTCCAAGTAATTATTTTCTACGTCATTATAATCATTGTTTGTTTTAACTAGCACATTATCATATTCATCAAATAAAGCAACATAATTCAGTTCTCCAGTTTCCCCACCAACAGTATCTGTGTTGAATCCGTTTGTAATTATTTTTGAACCAATGTAGATTACCCATACATTACCATCATAATAACTTCCTGAAAGTGGGTTGAATATTCCGGTTTTTCCCATAAGTTTTTCAGTTCCTACATCAAAGCTAACATCTGGGCTAATCGTCCTACTTATATCAGGAATAATGTGTGGGGCGATACAAGCAGAATAAACCATAGATAAGAGTAGGATTACTAAAACAAAAAGAATCTTTAATTTCATTTTTTGTTCAACCCCCTAAATGAATTTACTCCTATCATTAATGCAATAACAAATAGTATTAGTGCACCCCAAAATATTAATGGTATTGGGGATACTCCTTCAGAAGTTTCTAATTGAGTTATGCACTTACCAATACAACAAGTGCCATCTATAGTACTAAATGAGGTTCCTTCGCATACTAAACCCCCCGCACAAACAACACCTAAACATTTTTGTTCAGTGCCGTATTCGTCGTCAATAGTTTTTAATTCAATTACTTGTTGTTTTTTTGCATCCATATCATCAACAATAATTTGAACTTTGCCTAATTCCCTTTTAACATAAAATTCCTTAATCAAAATCCCTTCTCCGCCAACCATTTCTGCGTAAAGTTTTTGACTATCAGGAGATAAAACAGTAATCATGCAATTTATTTTTTCTTTTTCTAATGATAATATAATTGATTCTTTTTCCGAATCATAAATAGCTTCGGCTTTTACAACAACTGGAGTAAATTTTTCTTTCCAAGCGTTTATTGTACTCCGTATTTCCTGAATTGGTGAGTAAAAACAATTTTCTATAGTTCCTCCAGAAATAACCCTTACACAAATTTCGTCAAAATCTTTTTCTAAAACAAATTCTTCTGAAACTATTTCTCCATAATTTAGTACTTGTTCTTTTCCTTCAATAGTTTCTATTGTTGTTCCATTCGCTTTAGTGATTATTGTTACTTGTCCTGTTGATTCCTCGTTGCTTGTTCCAATCAAAAACAAGTTTGCTTTAACAGGTAATTCCTCGTCAATAGTTAATTCAAGTTTTCTTGCTTCAATATTTTTTCCAGTCAATTCTACCCTTGTTTTTACTAAAGATATTATTTCCCCATTTTCAGTTAAAACAACTTTTAGTTCGTAAAATCCTGGCTTTTTTGGAGCAGTTAGATTAAAGGTAATTTCTTTGGTGGCCCCTTGACTCAATTGCGACAAGGTAATTTCTTTGTTAGGGACATTTTCACAAAAAAAGGTTGCCCAATTACAAAAGTATGCTTTAGCAATTAATCCAGAGTAATTCTTACTCGATGGATTAACCACTGTTGCTTTGATGCTCATTGCTTGTTCTGGTGCTACTTTTGGGGAAAGGATTTCATTATTTACACTAACCTCGTTTTCTAAGAAAGGTTTCTTTTCTTCTGTTCCGGTTACTATAAATTCTTTGAATGCTCCTCCGCTAAGTGTTGTACTCTTTCCAACTGCTTCTGATAAATTATTCCAAAAATATGCTTTTACAATATAATTTCCGCTTCCTTGGGCTCGAAATTCGAAATCAATTTCTTTTTCGGTTGTTGGAATAATCCAATTATTCTTAGTAATTTGTTCATCAATAATCAACCCGTCTTTTTCTAAATAAATAGCTGTTGTTCCACCAACTATTGTGGTTAGTCCAGTGTTTGTTACAATAAAAGAGCCTCTTATGATGTCGTTAGATGAGAAGCTTTCTTTTTCTAACCCAATTGCACTAACTGCGCTTGTCTTCAAGTCAGTTAAGTCATAAGCAAGAACCGTGCTTGTTATAAGCAATAACCCAATCAACCAAAAAATTTTGTTCATCATTTTCTCCTCGTTTGATCTTGAATATAATCTTTTACATTAATTATTGAATATGCTTTAATTAATCCGCTGTTGTTGTTTTGCAAAAAGTAGGGTAAGATTCCATTATTAAATGCAGATATATCTTCTCCAAGCAACATTCCTTTTATAGTTAAATTATTTGAATTATTGTAATCTTCTTCTATCCATAATGCAATTGCGTTTGCATCAGCGCTAAAAGTTCCTAAATTGAGCGAATTTACGTGTATTGTTGCTCTTTCGAAAGGTAATGGAAGTTTTCTTTCGTATTTGCATTCTGTCCCTTCGGTACAATCCCATGTCATAATTCCTGCGTCCCCGGGATTGTATATGCTTTTGCAATTATACTCAGTTCCAAACGCTTTATCAGAATAGAATTTCATGTTAGAATCGTAAACACAAAGAGGCATATATCTTTGAATATCTTTTTCTCCAGTTGGAGGCCTTATATATTTGCTTTCAACAATTACAAACCCCGTTTTTCCATGTCCATCTTCTCCTACCCAGAATCCAGATGCTTCGCTTAGTGCGTTATTACTACTAAATATTCCTCTGTTAGTTAAATCCCTTATTAACCCTTGGTGTGGTGGTGCAAGCATTCCACTTAAATCAAAAATGTTTTTGTAACCCGGTTCGTTAGCACAAATTTTTTGAGCAATTTCATAATTTGCGAACCTTGGCTCAACCCAATAAATTAGTCCACAAGAACGTGAAACTTCTGGTTGAGGGGTTCCGCCAGGAGGCAATACTATATCTGAAGTATAATTTTTGCACAAGCCGTAAAAGGTTTTACCAATGGCTTCCGACTTAATTGTAGGATTTCCTGAAGAACTTACTGAAACAAAAACTATTTCATCGGTTTTATTTGAATTACACAACTTAGTTATATTATTCGGTGTAGAAAAATAATTTTTTGGGATTCCTACCTTGTTGTATAAATAAGTAACATAATTTTCACAATTTTGTCCGTTCATATCCAAGAACACTTTTCTGTATTTTGATGCCTTCTTTTTTAAGTAATTAGCTAAATCCAACAAATCAGCAATTCCCGTTATTTTTGGTAAGTCCCAATTAGTATTTGACTGGCAAGCATATTGTGCGTTAGAATAATACCTTAACTCATTTAATTGTCTATAAATTGGACTTGCTAAAATGCAAAGCCCGTTTGCTTTATAGGTCGTGGCTACGTGTTTAAAAGTTAACTTGTAATCAGTGTCCACGTTTATAACAATATATTTTGAATTACCTCCTTCATCCCACCAATCTTTAGAATCAGCGTGAACAAGTGAGGTATCTGTTCCAAGTAATTCTTTCAAACTCTTTTTGTCATTCATTATTAAGTAATCATGATTCTCGGTTAAAATATGGTCTCCGTCAGAAGGATTTTGTATTTCGTTAAAGAATTCATCAATATCTTCTTTTTTAGTAAAGTACAATAAATAATCTCCTTCAGCGGAACATCCTTTAGCAAGTGCTGGACGGGTTTTAGAAATAGTTCCATTTCCATACAAGTACCATGAAAATGGTTCATTAGAATCCTTAACACACAATGCATTGTCTGCTGTTTCTCCTAAATAATATTTTGGATTGCCTGCAGAATCCAGTTTTATATAAACAGTGAAATCGGCGGTGCCAGTCCTTGCATTATTCCAATTTGTTAATTGACTAGCATCAACAATTCCTTCGAATTCAGTCCATTTGCCTTCAGTGAAGTATATGTCAGCAATCACTGCTGCACTGCTTCCAATTGCAATGTTTCCATCAAACTTAGATTCCTCCAAAAAAGTTAATGCGTGGGACAAAGAAATTCTTTCGTTCATTGGTTCATCATATAAAACAAATTGTCCGATTGAATAATCTCCAAGAGCTTTACAACTAGCTGGGGGATTAGATGTGCTTGGAACAGAAGTTATTTGGTAAAGGTCAGTTCCTGTTGTTTCTTCCAAATAATCTATAGTGTACCCTTTTGCAGCAGTTCCTTGGATAGTTGAAGTGCACCCCCCTTTATTGTCACTTGAATATTCTAAATTTCTTGAGTTGAGTGGTAACCAAGCCAACCCAGTTGTGTTCGTTGGTTCAGTCACTTTTTGTTTATTAATACAATACTCTTCAACTAATCCGAGTTCTTTTTCATTTGCTTGAACTATTGGAATTTCTTTTCCCTTTAAAGTAAATACAACTCCAACCGGTGTCCTTGCTAAATCAAACTCGTAATTTCCATCAAATCCAGGTACTTCGTATCCGCTTTCATCCAAAATACTCCAAGATATTTTGCCAGTTCCTTGATTGTATTTTTTTATTTTGTTTGAATCTATGAAAACAACATTTCCAAGCGAATTAGCTCCAATAGTTGAACCAATTAGATTAGCCCAAGGAGTTGAATAATCATAATAATCTTTTTGGCAATGACTAAACAAATCAAAAAATAATTTTGTTGCAGGTGGTTGATTATTATTAAAATCAAAAATTGATTGAATCATTCCAAAACAAGTTTCATCATTCTCCACAACCGCATCAAGTTCTTTAACTAAAGAAAATTCTTTTTTGCTTCCAACGAATTTTGCTTTCACTCTAACAGGGTGTGCTCCAAGAATATCAGTAAAGTTTGGTTCTGGTTTGTCAATGTAACCTGCATTAATTGTTCTGAATGATAATTCTGCATAATTGATTGCAGTATCTTTTCCAGGGATTCCAACTTCGCCATCAATAGAAACTAAAGTTGTATCCAGATAAACAATAACATTACTTTCACAATCATTGGTTACTTTTACTTTTTGGGTAGTGTTCCAATCATAAGTTTTAGTATAAATGTCTGTACCTTCTCCAATTAATTCGGTTGTTACACAAGCAAGTTCCAAATCTTGCGGTTCTCCATTTGAGCTACTCGCCCTTACTGTTCCAACATAATCATCATATTCTCCATTAATTGGAATTGCTGTAATCGACAAACAATCACCCAAACTATAACTACCTTCTAAAAGAGCGCTAAATCTTCCAGTGTTGGGTGATTCAATAATTGCAGTTGGGGTTTTGAATAATGTTCCTGTAGAACAATTTCCATGGTATGTTTCTAGGGTAACTCCTCTTAATGCTACTCCATCAGAATAATTTTGTGCATCAATCATTCGTTCTTTATAAGTTTGGACAGTTAGTCCTGCTAGGAATTGCTTTATAGTAGGAATCATTGCGTTTCCTGTTGTTGCTGTATCAATAAAGATATAATTATTTCCAAGATTTATTACAACATATTGGCTTGTTGCTCCAGTATCCACAATAAAAT
>CAYLWD010000030.1:0-8861 GCA_964387305.1 uncultured archaeon | reverse complement strand
ACTGGTTTCTTTGCGTTACTACAAAATCCAGGAATGATGGGAATACTAGCACTAATAATAATCGCAATACTAGGAACAGGACTATTCTTCCTAAAAAAGAAAAAAAATAAATAAAATAATTTTGAAAGAGGGAGGCAAAAAAAGCTTTCCTCTTTTTACTATTTTTTTAGTACTAATTTTTCCAAATAACAAACACTTAAAAACTCCGCTAACAGAATTAATATTGAGTAGTGGATGACTAGCTAACGGTTCCGCTTTGCGTTCGAACTGAGGAAAGTCCGCCCACCCGTCAGAAATGATGTCCCATTAAGGCTGAGAAGCTGGGCTCCGGAACAGAAACGATACTCTGCAAAGAGATGAAACGTGCTGGAGTGGTGAAACTTCGAAAGAAGGCTTAGGCTAATGCTAGCAAGCGACGCGCTTTCGCGTCAATGCTTGAAACAGAAGGCGGCTTACAATCCACAACTCAAAACTAATACACTAAGTTTTTAATTGTTTAAACTCTTCTTTAGTAAATGCTTTCAGACATTATTACTAACGCTATACAGAATCTCGGCAGAGAAGGGATTAGAACTTTCTTAACTCTAATTGGAATAGTAATTGGGATTGCAGCAATAGTTAGTTTGCTTTCAGTAGGACAAGGATTAAGCGTTGCTGTTGAGAAACAATTCGAGAGCATTGGAAGTAACACTGTTTTTATTGAACCCGGAAATATTTACGCATCAGCACAACAAGTTACTACACTACCAATTAGCGATGTTGATTTGCGGTTTATAAAAAATATTCGCGGAGTAAATGAAGTTGGCCCAATGTACATGGATTCAGTAGTGGCTGAAGTAGGGGACAAAAAAGTGCCAATAACTTTGTTCAGTACTGATGCTGAAAACATTCAAATGTTTGCTGATACTGGATTCTTTAACTTAAGTAGCGGAAGATTGTTCGAAGAAAATGAGTCAAGCTCAATTGTTCTCGGAGAAACTATTGCAAAAAAATATTTTGATAAAGAACTAAAACTAAGGCAAACAATAAAACTCAATGGACAAGAATTCAAAATAATTGGTTTAATCGGTTCTGAATCCCCCTTAGGCGGAGTTGGAGGAGATCTAGGTTCAATAGCATACATTTCTTCAACAGGATATGAAAAACTAGGAGGAACTCTTCACCCAACAGAAGTGATGATAGTAATAGAAGATGCGTCCGAAGCTGATAGAATTGCAGAAGAAATTAGGGTTAATCTTGAAAAAAAATACGGGGAAAAAAGTGTTACCGTACTTACAGCAGAAGAAACTTTGGAATTAGTTAATTCAATTTTTGGACTCATAACAGTTTTCCTTGCAGGAATTGCAGCAATCTCACTAATAGTTGGCGGAATAGGAATTGCTAATGCAATGATTACTTCAGTACTAGAAAGAAAACAAGAAATTGGTTTAATGAAAGCACTAGGCGCTTCAAATTTTACAGTACTCTTACTAGTAATGCTCGAATCAGCATTCATTGGAATAGTTGGGGGAGTAATTGGTTTATTAGTTGGTTATGGTTTATCATTAATCATTTCAATAGCTGCAACCGCTTCAGGATTTGAGTTAATTGCTTACATGGACATCGGAATAATTACTATTGCAATTGGATTCTCAGTAATAGTTGGAGTCGCATCAGGATTTTATCCAGCACTTTGGGCATCAAACCTTGACCCTGTAGAAGCATTGAAGGATTAATTGATTAAACTGATAAAAAGATTGGGAATAGAGAGTAATTAAAAAATCTTGTGAATAATTATTTGATATAAACAATTGAAGGTTTTGAAATGATTAAGAGTGAAGAAATTCGAAAAAAATACTTAGAGTTTTTTAAACAAAAAGGACACGCGATTATTCCAAGCGCTTCACTCATTCCAGAAAATGATCCCACTGTGCTTTTTACTACCGCGGGAATGCACCCACTTGTTTCTTATCTTGTAGGAGAAAAACACCCACAAGGAAAAAGATTAGTAAATTTCCAAAAGTGTATTAGAACAGGCGACATTGATGAAACAGGAGACGCATGGCACCTAACTTTTCTTGAAATGCTAGGAAACTGGAGCCTTGGAGATTACTTCAAAAAAGAAGCTATTGAAATGAGTTTCGAATTCCTTACAAGCAAAAAATATTTAGGGATTCCAAAAGAAAAAATTAGTGTTACTTGCTTTAAGGGAGAAGACGGTATTCCAAAAGAACAAGAAGCTGACAAAATTTGGGAAAAACTTGGAATTGATAAAAACAGAATACACTTTTTACCAAAAAAAGATAATTGGTGGGGCCCAGCTGGACAAACTGGTCCTTGTGGGCCTGACACAGAAATGTTTTTTCACGTAAAGGATGTTCAAGAAAAAAGTACTGAAGAGTTTGAAAAACTTTGTAAAGACGAAAGCTTTTGCGAAATATGGAACGATGTATTTATGGAATACAATAAAACAGTTGACGGAAAATATGTTGAACTCAAACAAAAAAATGTTGATACAGGAATGGGAATGGAGAGAATAACTGCTGTACTAAATGGATTAGATAATGTTTATGAAACGGATTTGTTAAAAGAAACTTTTGAGAAAGTAAAGAGCCTAGCGGGAAAGGACACTAACTTCAAAGATAAAGAAAATCTTAGGAGCGTGAGAATAATTACTGACCACTTGCGTTCATCTACATTCATTTTGGGGGACGAAAAAGGAATTGTTCCAAGCAATGTTGACCAAGGATATATTCTCAGGAGATTTATTAGGAGAAGCATTAGGCACGGAAAATTACTTGGAATTGAAGACAAATTTTGTAAGAGCGTTGCTGAAACAGTTGTTAAAAGATTTGAAGAAATTTATCCTGAATTAAAGAAAAACAAAAAATTTATTTTTGATGAATTAGAAAAAGAAGAAGAAAAATTTTCTAAAACAATTTCTAACGGAATTGTTGTTCTTGAAAAGAAACTTTCGTTCTTAGAACAAGCCAAACAAAAACAATTGAATGCTAAAGGTGCTTTTGATTTGTTCCAAAGTTATGGGTTCCCGCTAGAAATGACTAAAGAAATTTGTGCAGAAAAAGGTTTTAGTGTTGATGAAAAAGGTTTTGAGAAACTATTAGAAGAACACCAATTACTTTCAAGAAAAGGTGCGGAACAAAAATTCAAGGGGGGCTTAGCTGATTCGAAAGAAGAAACAACTAAGTTACACACAACAACTCACCTACTCCTCGCTGCAATGAGAAAAATTGTTTCAAAATATATTGTGCAAAAAGGAGCAAACATTACTGCTGAAAGAATTAGGTTTGATTTTAATTCGAATGAGAAGTTGAACGAAGAACAAGTAAAGAAAATTGAAAAATGGGTGAATGATGTAATCAGCGCGGAAGCGGAAGTTATTGAAGAATTACTTTCACTCGATGAAGCAAAAAAACAAGGCGCTCACGGAACATTTGATTCAAAGTATGGAGAAAAAGTAAAAGTGTATACAATTAAAGGAAAGGATGGAAAAATTTATTCAAAAGAAATTTGTGGCGGACCTCATGTTAAAAATACAAAAGGGATGGGTTCATTAAAAATAACAAAACAAGAGAGTGTTGGAGACGGAGTAAAGAGAATAAAGGCTGTGCTTGAAAAACAAGGGTGAATTTATGGTGCGTTTTTTTTCTAGATTAATTTCAAAAACAAAAACTATTTTTAAACCAAGAAATCCATCTAAAAAACTTCTTAAGCGAGCACAAAGACTTTATGATGACCATTACAATCGACTTCTTTATGCTGGAAGAGTCAAAGCTGGAGAAACCATTATAGTTGCTCAAATAATAAAAGAACTAAAGGCTGACCCAAATATTTCTCCAGAGGTTAAAGCAAACGAAATTTCTGCGATGAAAAGTATATTAGAGCGACACAAAGCACTTGCCAAAACAAGTGTTCGAATTCGGGCACGTACAAAAGCTAATCCCGCACATTTGATGAAACCAAATGATTCTCAAAGACGATAAAATCGTGAACAACTTATGGTGCGGTATAACTGAACCTTACATTTCTTCTAAGAGCTCAATATCCATTAATTTTAAGCCCTCATTAAGTACTTTTGCAGTTGCTTCTACGAGAGACAAGCGAGCATTCAATTGTTCATTATTTTCAGAGTCAATTACCGGCACTTCGTGGTAAAAAGAGTTGAATGCCTCAGCAATACCTAAAAGATTGTGTGCTAGGAAATGCATTGAGAGTTCGTTAAAACAACGTTCGATTGAGTTAGAAAAATTTGAGAGTTTAATAACAAGTTCTTTTTCTTTATCAGTAGTTAGAGCACCAAAACCAGTGTGTTTATACATAATTTTCTGGGCTTTGGCTTTGCGTAAAATGCTTTTCGCACGAGCATAAGAATACAACAAGTAAGGCCCAGTTTCCCCCTCGAAAGAAACACTTGTTTCTTTATCAAAAACCATGTCTTTTCTTGCATCATTCTTCAATAAATAGAACTTTATTGCCCCTAAAGCGATGATTAAAGCACGCTTTTCCCTCTCAGAAGCACTTAAATCCTTATACCTATAATAGGTTAATTCCTTTAGAGCCAAACCCTTCACTTCTTTTATCAAATCATCAGCATCAACCACAGTTCCTTCGCGAGATTTCATTTTCCCTTCAGGCAAAGAAACATAACCATAACTCAAGTGATAACATTGCTTCGCCCACTTCCTACCAAGTTTCTCAAAAATTGCAAACAATTGTTTAAAGTACAAATCTTGTTCATTAGCAACAACCCAATAGCTCTTATCAAGCCCAAATTTTTCAAACTTGTTTTGAGTCAAACCCAAATCATTAGTAGCATAAAGCGAAGAACCGTCCCCGCGTAGAAGAACTTTATCTTGCAATCCCACATCCTCAAGCAAAGCAATTATTGCACCATTATCTTCACGAACAAAAATTCCTTTCTTTAAGCCTTCTTCAATAATTTTTTGCCCTAATTGTTGTTCAAAGAAGTCTGATTCAAAAAACCATTCATCAAAACGAGTGCCAAAAGTATTGTAAGTTTCTTTCATTCCATCAATAGCCCATTTATTCATTTTTTTCCAAAGAGCAATTGTTTCCTTATCCCCACGTTCCCAAGCAAGAAGCATTTCTTGTGCTTTTTCTTCAAGGCTCGAATCTTTTTTTAATTTCTCATTAAACAAAACATACATTTCTCCAACAAAATGGTCCGTTTTAATTTTTTCTTTTATTGGGTCGCGCTTTGAAGCAAATAATTTGTAAGCAAGCATGCTCTTGCAAATATGCACTCCGCGATCATTCACTAAATTAGCTTTAATTACTTCATGCCCAGTTGCTTCCAACAAATTCGAAATAGCTAAACCCAAGGCATTATTCCTCAAGTGCCCAACATGCAAGGGTTTGTTGGTATTTGGAGAAGAATATTCAACCATTACTTTCCCAGAACCCAATTTAGAAATTTTTTTGTTCAACACTTTTTTTTCTGAAAGAATTTCTTCTAAAACACTTTCTGAAAGCGAAGCTTTTGTTATAAAAAAATTAATATAAGGCCCCTTGGCTTCTACGCGTTCAATAATTTTTGAGGAAGAAAAAGTTTTTGAAACAGCAAGACTCTTTGCTAATTCAATTGGATTTTTCTTCAATTCTTTTGCTAAAACAAATAAAGGGAGTGCATAATCCCCCATTCCTTTTGGCGGTTCGGACAAAATTTTAAGCGCTAATTCTTCCTTTACTTTCAATTCTTTAGCGACAAGCTTAGCAACTTCCAATTTGAAATCCATTTAACCAATTCACTTAACAATCAAATTTTTGATTATAAATATTATCGGGCCTGAAGGGAATCGAACCCTTGACCTACTGCTAACACCGCAGTCCTCTAAGAGAACGAACCTTCTAGGCTTAGAAGGCAGTCGCCCTATCCACTAGGCTACAGGCCCAAATTGTGAACCACTTGGTTCTCAACATTAAATACATTCTTAACGAGCTTTTTAAAACTAATTGAAGGCACTCAAAGTCTTTCAAAAGGTTTTTATTCAAGCAAAACTATGGTTTAAGCATGGAAAAACAACCGATGGCAAAATTTATTCTAGGCGCACTAATAATACTAATACTAGGAATATTTATTGTACCCTCAGATTTTGTTCTAATTTATTTAATAATAATTGTTTTAGTATTTGTAGGAATAATATTTTATGCTCTGAATAAAGACAAATTGAAAAAAATGGGCGAAAAAACAGAACGTTCAGAGAGAAGCCCTTCAAAAGAAAAAATTAGTAATAAAACAAAAGAAAAAAGTAAATCAAAAGTAGTTATAAAAGAATTAACTAAAGAAGAAAAAAAAGCTAGGAAAGACGAATTGTTTGAACAACGAAGACAATATGTTTCACGACTCAAAGAAGCGGATTCACAACTAATGAAAAACAAATTGAGTCAAAAAGAGTTTGAAAAAATATCTCGGGAAAGTAATTCAAAAATAATTAGTATTGATGCTGAATTACGTTTAATTGATTCTGGCTTACCCAAGTCAGAATTAAACCAATTAAAAGATGTTTCTGAAGAAACTAGACAAAAACTAAAGGATTTGCTTGATGAAAAACAAAAAAAGATTAATGAATTAAAATTGGCTGAACAAAACTATTTGAAAAGAAGAATTAGCGAAAATACTTACAAAAAAATAAGTGGAGAAATTCGTTCAGCAATAATTACTATTAACTCTAAAATAAATACTTTGAAGAATAGCAACAATATTACTGAGTTAAAAGCAAGGCTAAAAGAAGAGGCTGTTGAAGTAAACAAACAAAGCGCCGAAAATAAAGAAAAACAAAAAGAAGTAGTTGAATTTGATATATTAAAACAACTTGGATTGAAATAAAAATGAATTAAATTTCTTTTAGATTTGGTTTAATTTCTTTTAAACTTTTTTTAGATTTGGTTTAATTTCTTTTTCAAAAAACGCATCAACTTCTTTCAATTTTTTTTCATCAAAATCAAAGATACTAGTAAATGTTTCTGAAGCAATTACTTTGCCTCCCTGCATTGAAACAATACTCTGCATTTTTTTGATGGAAGAACCGGGCAAACCAATACCTGTAGCATACAAAATGAATTTTTTTTCTTTACAATCTTTTAATTCACGCAAAAAAACTTTTACCGCAGGTATTGGTAAAAGATAAAAGAAAGGAGTACCAACTATAATTAAATCAAATTTTTTTGCAGAACCAATAAAATTTTTTATTTTCAAATTATTCCCTAATTTTTCTTGAGCTTTATGATCTTCTTCATTTTTTTTAGAAATAATTGCATCAAATTTAACGCTATGTTTTTCTTGAACGAATAGTGATTCTAGGCGTTTAGCAACCTTTTCTGCATCACTATTAGTGTAGTACGCAATGAGTATATTCATACTAAAAAATACCCTTGAAATGATTATTAATAGTAATGTTGGCTCTTAGCCTCCAAAAAAAGCAAAGTGCTTAATTCTTGAACTCAACTAGAGTTACTTCGAATACTAGTGTCTTGCCAGCTAATTTTGGGTTAAAATCAACGACAACATTTTGGTCATTTATTTCAATTATTGTACCCATTACAGTGTTTCCATTAACTGTAAAGGGCAATTCTAAACCAACACTAATAAGTGGAGGAAAATCAGTTTTATTGAAATCCTTAATATATGCTGGATTACTAACCCCGTAAGCTTGTTCGGGCGGAAGGGTAAGCATTTTTGTTTCACCAATCTTCATTCCGATTACACCTGCATCAAAGCCCTTAATCATTTGCCCTGCGCCAACAGTAAATTCTAGTGGAGCATAATCCCTTGCAGAATTATAATTTCCTGATTCTTTTGCTACACTCTCAATTGAAGTATCAAAAACATTACCATCCTCTAATCTTCCAACATAATTAACTGCAATCATGTCGCCTGATTTTACTTTCCTAAATTGATCCAAATTATTCACCACCTTATTACCATTAACATCACTATTCAAATCATTAATTGAATTATTGTCGTTATTTGGAGTCGAAGTGCCCAAGCAACCAAACAAAAATAATGCCAGCAATAATATTAAAAAAATGCTAAAAAATTTCTTATTCATAATAATAAATTGTAAAGAAAGGGTTTATAAATCAAATATTTTTGTTAGGAAATTTAAACTAAATTACTTTTTGAATGCTTCTACATGTAAATATTGTTCATCTAAATCAAATAATTGTTTTATTCTAATAAAACCCGCTTCTATCAACGCTCTTTTCATTTCAAGGAAATCATAGCCAAATAAGTGGTGGTCTTCTTTGAATCTATCAAAACCATAAATTTTTTTTAAAGCCCATTCACGTTCTTGAGAATTTCCGCAACAAAATAGTTTTGAAAAAAACTTTAAATTAGGAACAATTAATTCTACTTTACCTTTTTTCTTCAAAACGCGGTGCATTTCTTTTAAAGAAATAATTGCGTCATTTCTTGGTAAGTGTTCTAAAAAAAATCTTGAATAAACTTCTTGAAAAGAATTTGATTTGAAGGGCAATTTTTTCGCGTCCCCCACAACATCCACTTGAGGAATTCTTCTAATATCAAAATGCAAATAACCTTCTTTGGGTTTTTCTCCAGACGCAATCTCTAATTTATTTAAAGAATTTTTTTTGGTAACAATTCTTTTTATTTTATTAGTAACAAAAACCCACTCCAAAAAATATTTGATTAAAAAAAAGCTTAACTGAATTAATTCTTTCGGCTAGCTGGTAAAGCTATATTCAAATCAATTAGTTATCAAGCATTCTTGATCTAATTTGTTGGCTTTCAAGAGACAGTATCCTACGCTTAATTTTACTTTGTTCTGTTCTTAATTCGCGAAGTTCTTCCATCATATCATTATCGTCAGCTTCGCTTA
>CAYLWD010000029.1:0-9140 GCA_964387305.1 uncultured archaeon | reverse complement strand
TGAAAATAAATCCAAATTAGGAGCTAATGCAATTCTTGCAGTATCAATGGCTTGTTGTAAAGCGGGTGCAGGCACACTTGGAATTCCTCTTTATCAACACATTTCTGAACTTGCTCACGAAGGAACTTTTATTCTTCCCGTACCAAGTTTTAATGTTATTAATGGGGGAAACCACGCTGGTAATGAATTAACAATGCAAGAATTCATGATTCTTCCTGTTGGGGTAAAGAATTTTTCTGAGGCTCTTCGTGCGGGTTCCGAAACTTATCATGTACTCAAAGGAATTGTTAAAGAAAAATATGGTGTTGGTGCACTAAATGTTGGTGATGAAGGGGGTTTTGCACCTAATGCAAAAACCACTGAACAAGCCCTCGATTTAATTCAGAGTGCGATAATTAAAGCGGGTTATGAGGGAGTAATAAGAATTGGACTAGATGTTGCTGCTTCAGAATTTTTTGATGCTGATAAGAATAAATACGATTTGAGTTTTAAGAGCGAAAAACCAACTTGGAAAACTGGTGACGAACTAGTAAATTATTATTCTGGGTTAGCTGAAAAATATTCTCTGGTTTCAATTGAGGATCCTTTTGACCAAGATGATTGGGCTTCTCATACTAAGTTAACAAAAAAAATTGGTAAAAAAGTTCAAATAGTTGGTGATGATTTGCTTGTAACTAATGTTAAGCGAATAAAAACTGGAATAGAAAAAAAAGCGTGTAATGCTTTGTTGTTAAAATTAAATCAAATTGGTACGGTGAGTGAATCAATTGAGGCTTGCCAAGTGGCTCAAAAAGCAAATTGGGGCACAATGGTTTCTCATCGCTCGGGGGAAACAGAAGATTCTTTTATTGCTGACTTGGTTGTTGGACTTGACACGGGACAAATAAAATCAGGAGCTCCTTGTAGGAGCGAGAGGCTAGCAAAATATAATCAATTGCTTCGTATAGAAGAAGAACTTGCTGGAAGAGCAAGGTTTGCTGGAAAAAAGTTTAGAAAACCGTGAAATAATTATATGCCCAAAATTGAAAGGTGTAGTTGATGAGTAAATCAAATAAAGTAATTCTAATTATCCGCGACGGTTGGGGTTATAGAAAAGACTCAAACATGAATGCTATTAGTTCTGTGAATCCAAGGAATAATACTGAATTGATGAATAATTATCCTAATACTTTGTTGAAGTGTTCGGGCGAAGCAGTTGGTTTGCCTAAGGGTTATCAAGGTAATTCGGAAGTAGGGCACATGACGATAGGGAGTGGACGAATAATTTACCAATCGCTTGAAAGAATTAATCATTCTATTGCTGACGGGACTTTCTTCAAGAACAAAGAATTGTTGGGTGCGATTGAGAATTGCAAGAAAAACAAAACTTCTTTGCATTTAATTGGTTTACTCCAAACCGAGGGAGTTCATTCTCACTTGAATCATTTACTAGCACTCCTCGATTTGTGCAAGAAACAAAATTTCAAGAGGGTTTGGATTCATATTATTACTGATGGACGCGATGCGCCAATACACGCGAGCCTAAAGCACATTAAAACACTTCAATCAAAACTAAAAAAAATTGGTTTCGGAAAAATTGCTACTATTTCCGGAAGATTTTATGCTATGGATAGGGACAAGCGTTGGGACAGAACCCGTGAAGCGTATGATTGTATTGTTTCTGGTAAGGTTGATTCATCAGAATTATCTTTCACAAACCCCGAAGCAACAATAAAAGAAAGTCATGCTCACGGAATTAGTGATGAATTTATTGTTCCCAGAAAATTCAAGGATTATTCTAGTGTAAAAGAAAATGATTCAATTATTTTTTATAATTTCAGAACCGATAGAACGAGGCAATTAACTCGAGCGATTGTTGAAAAGAATTTTGAGGGTTGGAAAAGAAAGCCTTTGAGGGTTCGTTTCGTTGGAATGACTCAATTCTATTCCCCAATGAGTGCGCGCGTTGCTTTCAAAGATGCTTCACTAAAAAATTTGCTTGGAGAAATAGTTTCTGCTAATGGTAAGCGCCAGTTGCGTATAAGTGAAACAGAGAAATATGCTCACGTTACTTTCTTTTTTAATGGACAAATCGAGAAGGCTTTTCCAAGGGAAGAGCGTGTGCTTGTTCCCTCACCCAAAGTAAGAACTTATGACTTAAAGCCAGAAATGAGTGCTTATCCTGTTACAGAGAGACTTTTGCGAGAGATTCAATCAAAAAAGTACCAATTTATTGTAGTTAACTTAGTGAATTGTGATATGGTTGGACACACAGGTAATGAGGGTGCTATAAGAAAAGCAATTATTGCGGTGGATGATTGTACAGGAGAAATTGTTCGTACCGGCTTAAAACAAGGTTATACTTCGCTAGTATTTGCTGACCACGGTAATGCAGAGGACCAAACCGACAAATGGAGGACTAGCCACACTACTAACAAGGTTCCGCTTATTGTTGTATCAAATGATAATGAATTAAAGCACGCAAGGCTTTCTCGTGATGCTGGTTTAGTTGATATTGCTCCTACTGTACTCGAATTAATGGGTTTGAAGAAGCCCCGAGAAATGACTGGAAAAAGCATTATTTTGTGATTTTTACGAGTAGAAAACCCAATTTTTAACCCCTCAAAAGGTTCGTCAATTGTCTAATAGTTAAATATTTAAAGTCGAAGTTTTCTAATTCTGGTTAGAGGTGTATCTCTATGGCTAAAGATATGATAGAAGTAATAGCAAAAGTATTGGTAATAATCGGAGGACTTAACTGGGGTTTAACCGCATTCGGTTATAACATAGTTAACATGCTCCTTGGTTCAGTGCCAGTAGCAGAACAAGCAGTGTACGTAATAGTAGGACTTTCAGCATTGTACGTTGCTTACAAAATGGTAATGGAAAAGTAATTTCGTTACTAAACTATTTTTAGCCAGAGTCCCCTGAAGGGGATTCTTGGCATATTTTTTTTAGAAGCGTTTGGGTGCATAGTACCAGCTTTATTAAACCCCTTTTTCTAAAATATTGTTTATGTGTGGAATAATTGGTTTGATTAACTTTCAAGATGGAGAACAACTAGCTAAACAAGGCTTAGAGGAAACCAAAAACAGGGGCAAAGACAACACTAGCCTAATAAAAGTGGACAAAAATTTTTGGCTCGGACACAACCTACATTCAATAGTTTCTTTCGTAGAACAACCAATTTTTTCAAAGGAGGGTTGCTTAGTAGCTAATTGTGAAATATATAATTGGAGAGAACTCAACCAAAAATATTCGCTTAGTGCAAAAAATGATGCGGAATTAATACTTAGCCTCATTGAACTAAAAGGAATTCAAAATGCTTTAGAAATTATTAATGAATTGGATGGAGACTTTGTTTTCGCTTATTATAATAAGAAACAAAAAATATTGGTTCTTGGACGAGATGTCGTGGGAGTAAAACCCCTAGTTTATTTTCATGAAAAGAGAAAATTTGGGTTCGCTTCAGAAAAAAAGGCTCTTCCAGTAAATTCAATTCACTTGAACCCTAGACAAGTACTCTTCTTTAATGCAAATAATGGAAAGGTTATTACAAAAAAAGTAAAAATATTTTCAAAAAATAAGAATGAAAAACAAAATAACTTTGATGCCTGCAAAAATTTACTTCAAAGTGCTGTTGGGAAAAGAATTCCTGAAAAAAAATTTGGTTTGCTTTTATCGGGGGGATTGGATTCTTCATTAATTGGAAAAATTTTGAAAAAAAATTCTAAACAAAAATTTAATTGTTACTTTTCTTGTATTGATTCACTCGGAGAACCAAAGGATTTAGCTCAAGCAAAACAAATGGCAAAACTGCTAGGACAAAAATTATTTATTGAGAGAATTTCTTTAGAAGAATTTGAACAAGCATTACCAAAAATAATTTCTATTATTGAGAGTATTGATCCTATTAGGGTAGGGGTAGCATCAACAATTTATTTTGCTACAAGAAATGCTTTTAGTAACGGTGACAAAGTTATTTTCTCTGGATTAGGTGCTGATGAATTGTTTGCAGGATATTCTAGATTCAATAATTCTAATGACATAAATAAGGATTGTTATAGTTACTTTATCAAACTTTATGAAAACGATTTGTATTTTGAAGATTTGATTTGCATGAGCAATAACCTCGAACTCAGGGTACCTTTCTTGGATAAAGCATTAACCGAATTTGCGTTAAATCTTGATGCTAAATTAAAAATAAAAAACAAAGTAAACAAATTTATTCTCCGAGAGTGTGCTCACTCACTGGATTTGCCTAAAGAAATTGCTTTCAGAGAAAAACGCGCAGCACAATACGGAAGTAATTTTGATAAGGCCCTAGAAAAACTTGCTAAAAAAAATAAATTCAAATCAAAAACAGATTATTTGAAGAGTATTGGAATTGATTCTAATAACAATTCAAAACATTCAAGAAACATTTCAATTGGTGCACTAGTTTCTACTGGAAAAGATTCTCTTTATGCTCTACACTTAATGCAAAAACAGGGTTACAAAGTTAAGTGCCTAATTACAATTGAATCAAGGAATCCCGATTCATTCATGTATCACACACCCACTATAAAGCTAGCAAAACTCCAATCAAAAACCCTTAGCATTCCACTAATTTTAGTAAAAACTAGTGGTAAGAAAGAATTAGAATTAAAAGAACTTGAGAAAGCAATTGGACTTGCAAAAAAGCGTTTTAAGATAGAAGGTGTTTGTTCTGGCGCGTTGTTTTCAAATTACCAGCGAGAAAGAATAGAAAAAATTTGTGAGAATTTAGGAATTCGGTCGTTTGCTCCCTTGTGGCACTTTGAACAAAAACAATATTTGCAAAGAGTAATAACAGAAAACTTTGAAGTAATAATAACAAAAATTGCGTGCTATGGGTTGAGTGAAAAATGGCTCGGTAGGAGAATTGATGCGCAAGCAATACGAGAACTCGAGCAATTAGAAAAAAAATTCAGGATAAATGTTGCTGGCGAGGGGGGAGAGTACGAAACGCTTGTACTCAATGCGCCAATGTTTAGTAAAAAGATTGTTATTGGGAAAGCAAAAACCAAAATGGAGAACGAGTTTACTGGCGAACTTTTAATAACAAAGGCAAAACTAATCAATTTTAAAAAAAATCCAAATTTCTAAAAATTTTCACAAAACCTTTATTAAAGGATTGTTCTTTTCTTTCCATTGTGCCTAATGGTTAAGTATATTATTGTTACTGGTGGAGTCATTTCGGGTTTGGGTAAGGGCATACTCGCTGCTTCTATTGGAAAATTACTTGCTGGTTCTTACAAATTGTGCGCAATGAAGTGCGACGGCTACTTGAATGTTGACCCAGGTACAATGAATCCAATTGAGCACGGAGAAGTTTTTGTTCTAGATGATGGCGCCGAAGTAGATATGGACTTTGGGCATTACGAACGTTACATGAATGTTACTGCAAAAAAAGATTGGAACCTAACAATGGGAAAAATATTCAAATCAATTATTGATAAAGAAAGGAAAGGTGTCTTTTTAGGAAAAACAGTTCAATTTATCCCTCATGTTACTGATGAAATAAAAAATTGTTTCAAAAAAATTGCTAAACGCGAGGACGCAGAAATAATGTTAATAGAAATTGGTGGAACTGTAGGGGACTTAGAAAACGGATTGTATTTAGAAGCGGTTAGGCAATTAGCTACTGAAGTAGGTAGAGAAAATATTCTTTTTGTTCACCTTTCTTATGTCCCTGTTCCTTTTGGAGTGAATGAACAAAAATCCAAGCCCACACAACTAAGCGTTAAAACTTTGAACGAAATTGGTATTTGGCCTGATGTAATTGCTTGTAGGTGCGAGGATTATTTGACTGAAAAAATTAGGAACAAGATTGCTTTGTTTTGTAATGTTGATAAGAGCGCAGTAATAACTGCGGAAGATGTTGAATCCGTTTATTTGATTCCTGCTGAATTAGAAAAACAGGGTTTAATTGAAGTACTAGAAAAAAAGCTTGGCTTGAAAATAAATAATGGCTTTTCAGAGTGGGAAAAACTTGCAGTAAAAATGGTTAATGCTAAGAGTTCTGGAAAAAAAATTACTATCGGGGTTTGTGGAAAATACACTGCATTAGGTGATTCTTACGCGAGTATTGTTGAGGCTTTGCATCACTGTTCTGCTAATTTGGATGTTCAAGTAGAAGTAAATATGATTGATACTGAAGAAATTGAGAAAGGAAAAAGTATTCAAGAAGCTTTGAAAGGGATTGATGGAATAATTATTCCCGGCGGTTTTGGTTCCCGTGGTTGGGAAGGAAAAATTAATGTAACAAAGTATGCGCGTGAAAACAAAATTCCTTTTTTGGGTATTTGTTTGGGTTTACAAGCAGCAGTAGTAGAATATTCGCGTAATGTTTGTGGGTTTTCATCCAATTCTACTGAAATGGAACCAAACACAAAAGACAAAATAATTTCTTTAATGGATTCACAAAAAAAAATAGTTGATTTGGGGGGCACAATGAGGTTAGGGGCTTATGAAGCAATTATTGCTGAGGGTACGCTCGTTCATTCTCTTTATGATTCAACAAAAGTTTCTGAGAGGCACAGGCACAGGTACGAAGTTAATCCTTCTTTCCACGATTCTTTGAAACTAAAAGGACTAATTTTAAGTGGACTCTCTCCTGATGGAACACTAATAGAATTTATTGAATTGCCTCAAACAACTCACCCTTATTTTGTTGCTACACAAGCACACCCTGAATTGAAATCGAAACTAGAAAAACCCGCTCCATTGTTTTTTGGGTTAGTTAGAGCGTGTATTGGAAATAAAAGCTAAAACTATAGATTTATAATTAAAACAACCCCCTTTCTTGTTATGCACCAACTAGCACTAAACTATTTTCGAAGACTTTCTTATTCTGAGAGAAAAAAATTGCTAAAAGAAATAATTGCTTCACTTACGGAACAAGAAAAATTTGAGCTCGCCAAAATGCTTCTCAATAAGGAATGATTATAATATTTTTTCACAAGAAAGCATAATTTTTGTAATAACCAAATATTTGTTTACTAAAGAGTGGGCTTTTAAATCTTACTTGCGATGAATTTGAAAGTGATTAATTAATGGCTACAAGAACAAAGGACACAAGCAGATTTAAGAAAACCAAATCCAGAGAAAGATGGAAATGGAAAAAGAAAAAAATGCGTAAAAAGATTAGAAAAAAACGCTATTTGAGACAAAGAGCAAGAGCATAAAGCACTTGCTTTTTTATTCAAAATTTTTTTTTGAAAACATTTTCTTTTTTTAACACTGCTTGGGTGAGAACCCTTGCGGTAAAACTATTTTTTATTGTTTTCAAAACATTTATTTTTTCTTTAGCTTTACAGAATTAGTTTTTATTCCTCTTTCCTTGAATTGTAGTGGCGAACCGAAAGCAATTACGTTTGCTGGAACATCCTTGTATACTAGTGTTTGTGCGCTAACCAATGCATTGTCTCCGATGGTTACACCAGGTAGAATGAATGCTCTTGCACCAATTAAAACATTTTTTCCTATTGTAATTTTGCCGTACCTAAATTCGGTTGGGTTAAATTCGTGGCAAGTAAATAGTGCATCAATTCCTATTACGGTTCCTTCTCCTATAGAAACTTTTTCTGGAAAAAAGATGTCCGCATTAAAACAAGGCATGATTTGAACGTTTTTTCCTATCCTCATTCCCATTAGTTTGTAAAAAAATTTGTTTGGACCAACTGGAGCTAACCTTGCTAGTTTAAAAATAAGCCAATTTTTTATTGGAACATAAAAGGGTTTTACTTTCATCCAACCAGCTGAACTCTCACCTATTGGCATTTTAATTATTTTAATATCACGCATAATTAGAGTACAACAAGCAAATATAAAAAGGTGTTTATCTCAATATGAAGGCATGGTTGTAAAGAAAAAAGTTTCAAAAAAGCGTGTGCGTGCAAAGAAATCTTTAGCTCGAATTAGTGCACTTACGTTGAAGGAACTCGAAAAGAAAAACAAGGGGTTTTCTTTGAAAGAAAAGCTTTTTGGTCTTGCTGAACTCGGTAGGCCAATTGAGTGGAGCAAATCCTTAATGAATATGGTTCTTGCTACAATGATTGCTATTACAATGTTCTATGCTCTTTTTGATATTACAATTTTTGCACTTGGTTTTGCTTCAGTTGCTTTGCTTTGGGCAGGGTTGTATGCTTTGAATGATTACACTGATTGGAGGATTGATGCTAGGCACGAAGTGAAAAAAAGAAGGCCTATTCCTAGTGGAAAGGTTCTTCCATTCCAAGCCCTGCTTTTTTCGTTAGTATTAATTTTAATTTCGGTAGGAATTTCTTTTGTTCTAGGAAATTTTTTGCTCTTACTTTGTCTGCTTGCAATGATTACTAACCAATTGCTTTACACTTACGAACCTTATAGGTTAAAGTCAAGGAAATTCTTTGATTTGGTTTCGGGTTCAATGGTTAATCCGTTTTTTAGGTACTTGTCGGGATTCGTTTTGTTCGTACCCGCTTCGGCAATTAATAGGGTTTCTTTTCCTTTGCTCCCAGTATTGTTTGTAGTAGGAGTACAATTCGGTGGCTATACTTTGTATAGGTTAGCATCGAAAAAGAATGATGTTAAAGAAAAAATGCGGAGCACTATTGCAATGCTTTCAGTAAAGCAAATCAAAACACTTACTTATAGTGTTATTACGATTGCAATCGCTTCGTACTTGTTATTGTTCCTGAATTTCTTAACCCTAAGAATTTTTTGGCTAGGTTACTTGCCTTTGAAATTCCTTTGGGCAATTGTTCCTGTAATAATATTTTTGCCAATGCTTTGGAATTCAATAAAGAATCCGTTGAAAATGAATATGAAGAAGAGCTACAAAGCAACTTACTATATGACAATAGCTTTCCTAATTGCTAATTTGGTTATTGTTTGGTTCTTTTGAACTGAACCAATAAGAATAATTTGAATAGTCAATCAACGTATTTGTGCAAAGCTTTTTATTCTACTATCAAAACTCTTTTTTTATGTCCAAGCTATACAATCAAAGCTACATAACCAATCAAAAAAGCTTATATATCTTTATGATATGTATTTGATATAGGTGATTTGATTGAGTAATTTGCTTGTAAGATTTGAACCAGCACAAGAATTTGTTTTGAATAAACTAACTAGAATAGGAATTTACAAAACTCGTT
>CAYLWD010000028.1:0-9158 GCA_964387305.1 uncultured archaeon | reverse complement strand
CGCGGTTACTTCAGAATGCTAGCAATAATTGAAGTCATTTCCGGGCTAATATTATTAGCTGTATTTATTTCAAAGTTAGTATCTATTAGACAAGATTTGATTCTAACCGAAATATATGAAATCTCTTTTAGCGAGAGACTAAACCGCGTGCGTTCTTCTTTACTATTGTTCAGACAAAACTTAAATAGAATGATTCTTCGTATCGAAGAAGGTAATTTCAAAAAGAATGAAATATCGGATTTCTCAATTCATTTAACTTCTTTTGAAGATTACTTGATTGAAGTTCTTGGTTTGTTTAGACGAAGTAAGGACTCAAAGCTAAGTATTACTGAAGATGCGCTAAGTACTGAACTAATATTCAATAGTGTTTTGAGTTCTTTCCACAAACTTAATGAAGCATTAATTTCATTAGATGCCCACAAAAATCAGTGTAATCCTCATACCACACAATTAATTTACAAATGTATTAGTGTTGGTGAAGCAATTTGTGAGGAATTAGCTCGTTCGGGAAAAATTTCAAAAGAAATAATAATTGATTTCCAAGAACAAAGAACACAAATAAGTAAAATAATTGATTTAAAAGAGTAAATTCACTAAACAGTTTTTCTTGCCCAACCAAAAGGTTTATTATTCGAGTTTACTATTAATAAAATATGGTTAATCATCCGAAAAATTCGTTAGCAATATTCATCCTAATTGTTTTAGTTTTATTAACTCTATTTGTTGTTTTGCCTCTTTTTGGATATAGTGTTTTTTCTTTTAATTTTTCTCCAAAGTATTCGGAACAAGAATCTTTAAGTAAGCTTAATATAATTCAACAAAAATATAATGCAATAAATTCTTATCCAACAAACCAATCTGATTTAGAGTTATATATTAATGAAAGTACAGAATTGTTAGGTAATTCTTCAGGGAATGCGGCAAAAATAATTAATATTGACGTTGAAAGTGCTACTGCATTCTACCACCTTCTTCGTGCCGATAATGAATCTACTCCCCTAGTTTTAGGTAATTGTGACAAAATTCTTTTAGCAAATTCGAGAGCATATGCAAATGAATCAATTTTGCACTCAAATAAAGCACTTACTTTATTAAATACAATTAATTTGGAACAAGCAAATTTTTTGAGACAAAACCAAAAACAAATAATTGAAAATTATAAACAAATTGCTTCAAATTTAAAAGTTTTGATAAATGATAATTGTGGAACAGCATAATTTTTTAGTAAGTTTAACTAAAATTAAAATTAGCTTGTTTTTTAGTGATTATTTATGAAAAAATTGAATCGTATTGGTGCCGAAGCGGTTATAAGTGAAGTAACTTTTGAAGGAAAAAAAGTTGTTCAAAAAAAGCGTTCGGCAAAGAATTATCGGAACTCTTTGCTTGATTCAGGAATAAGAAAAAAAAGAACCCGCGCAGAAGCCAAAATAATTACTGAAGTTTCTTCCGTTGTTTGTGTTCCGCGAATAATTAGTGTTGATGAGAACAAAGGAATAATTTTAATGGAACTAATTAAAGGGAAAAGGTTGAAGGAAGTTATTGAAAAAAATCCTAGTCTTTGCGTAATTGCTGGAAAAGAAATAAAAAAAATTCATTCACTAGGAATAATTCACGGGGACTTAACTACTTCAAATATTATTGTTGAAGAAAGTGCTAATGGTGGAAGAAATAAAAAACAAAAAGCTTCCGTGCTTTGCTTCATCGACTTTGGTTTAGGCTTTTACTCAAAAAAATTAGAGGCTGTTGCAACTGATTTAGTTGTTTTCAAGAAAACTTTTAACGCAACCCACTCTTCTCTTAAAAATGGTTGGACTCTAGTGATGAAGGGTTATGCTCCAAGTAAAGAACTTGAAGCACAGATGCAGAAGATTGAGAAACGAGCAAGGTATCATTAGTTCTGAGTGTTTTTTTGAAGCACGCAATTACCTTTATAAAGCTTCTTTTGTGTTAATTATTGTATAGTTTTTTGTTCTTTTCCAAGCCGCAAAGGTTGGAGAGGTTAAATTTAGTTGGATTGGATTTTCGAGTTGAAAATTCTTTATAGTTAGTAATTGGTGAGTTATTTTTGTTAAAGTGATTTTATGGCTAAGAAAATAAAGAAAGAAGTTTCTGATAGTACTTTAACTAAGCAAGAAGCCGAAAGCATGGCTGTTTCTCTAGCAAATGCAGGGCACACCCCTAGTGAAATAGGACTAATTTTAAGAGACGAACACAACGTCAAAGATTTTACTGAATTAACCGGAACAACAATCCAAAAAGTTCTTGGGGAACACAAATTACTTGGAGAAATCCCTGAAGATATGCTAAACTTAATCAAGAATAGTGTTAAATTGTATAATCATTTAGATAAGAACAAGAAAGATTTTTCTGCAAAGCGAGGATACATTATTACTGTATCAAAAATTAGGAGATTAACTGCATATTACTCAAAGAAAGGAAAATTGCCTAAAGGGTGGAGGTACACTCCAGAGAGTGCAGCATTATTAGTGAAATAATTTTGTTTGATTTATTTTGGAAGGGGAAATTTTTGGAGAGCATGAAAGTGAAAGCAAAGCTTTTCAAGGACAACAAAGTTATTATTGAAATTAAGAACATTGATGATTTGAATAAAATTGATGAAGTATTAAAATGAAGTGATTATTATGGCTGGAGAAAAACTACAAACACAAGCGCAACAACAACAAGCAAAGGCTGGTTCAAGAAAAATTGTTGACAAGTGGAAAAGAAAAAAATGGTTCACCATTTTTGCTTCAAGAATATTTGAAAAAAAACAATTAGCAGATACTCCTGCAGAAAAACCAAAGAATTTGGAAGGAAGAACACTAAAAGTTACTCTTGATACTCTAACAGGACAAAGAATGAAGCGCGACGTAATACTTTCTTTCCGTGTTTTTGATATACAAGGGCAAAATGCGTACACAAAAGTTTCTGGTTTTGAAATGAATCATTCTTCAATGGGTAGAATAGTTAGGCGAAGGAGTAGTAAAGTTGCTTTGATTGAAGAAATTCCTGTAAAAGGTGGAAAAGCAAGGATAACTATTGTTGCACTAACTGCACGCAAAGCAGTAAAGAAACAAGAAACAGGAATAAGAAAAATTATTTCTGACGAATTAGCAAAATATAGGGATGTTGATTTTGAAGATGTTGTACGAGACTTATTATTTGGAGAATTTTCTGATAGTATTTTCAAGAAAGCAAAAAAGATTTGCCTTTTGAAGAAAGTTATTCCCGTAAAAGCAAAATTCTCTGAAACAAAGTAGGTATTATTATGATTACCTTAGCAGAAATGCTGTTGGTTTTTGCTTTCCTTGCACTATTCTCTTTAATTTCTCATTATAAGAAGCTCCTTGACCTTGATGGTATCCTAATTGGTAATGCTGTTGGCATAGCCACCATTACTTGGGGCCCTCATGCAGTAGTTGA
This sequence comes from uncultured archaeon, assembly GCA_964387305.1. Classification (GTDB taxonomy): domain Archaea; phylum Iainarchaeota; class Iainarchaeia; order Iainarchaeales; family JAAZKV01; genus CAYLWD01. The sequence continues at coordinate 5,735 of CAYLWD010000028.1, read as the reverse complement.
TTTATTTGCAGTAATAATGTTTTTCTTAGTTGCTGAATTAGCTAGTAATATTTCAAAGAAAAAACACGGACAGCGCGGAATAAGTAATGTGCTCAGCAATTCTCTACCAGCATTGGTAATGCTTTTACTAATAATGGTTTTTCCTACTCGTTCCGCTTTGATGGAACTAGCTTTCTTTGGCGGAATTGCAGCTGCATTCGCTGACACAATGTCTTCAGAGGTGGGCAGATTTTCAAAAAAAGAACCGGTTCTAATAACTACTCTAAAACCAACGAGGAAAGGAATTGACGGGGGAATAACTTTGCTTGGGGAAAGTGCTGGATTTTTTTCAGCACTAAGCATTGCAATAATATTTTTTTACGTTCGCCCAAATTTTTTACTAGCATTTGTAATTATTCTTGCAGGGTTAGTTGGAACCAATGTGGATTCTTGGTTCGGAGCCATGTTTGAACGAAAAGGGTTATTGAATAATTCTCACGTTAATTTGCTTGGTTCGGGAGCAGGAGCATTATTTGCATTAATTATCGGAGCATTACTTTCAGCGTAATCACTTAATTTTTTGAAAATTTTTCATAACCAGTAATTTAAAGCCTTTTGTTGTTCGAATTAAAACAACTAGACGTGATTTTATGGATTTAATTTTTTTAATAAAAATAATTTTATTGTATTTAGTGCCCCTATATGTGGCAAACGCTTTTCCTGTAGTTTTTCACGGAAAAACTCCAATTGATTTTGGTAAAAAAATTGGCACCAATCGAATTTTGGGTGATGGAAAAACTTGGAAAGGGGCTATAGCAGGAATCCTTGCGGGAACATTTGCAGGAATAATAATTTCTTTTATTTATCCTGAAGCATTCAATATTATTCCACACTATATTTGGCTTTCTTTCTTTCTTTCAGTCGGAGTAATTCTTGGGGACATTATAAAAAGTTTCTTTAAACGCAGACTTAATTTTAAACGCGGAGAAATGTGGTTTCCCTTTGACCAGCTTGACTTTATTTTTGGGGGATTTCTTTTTAGTTTACTTATTAGAATGCCTGAGTTAGAAATGTTTGTAATATTGCTTGGGTTTACAATAATTTTTCACTTAGGGGCAAATTACTTAGCATTCAAATTAAAATTAAAAAAAGTTCCTTGGTGATGATGTTAGTGAAAAATAAAATTAAAAAAAAAGTAAAGAAAAATAAAATCAACAAAAATAACAAAACCAACAAAATCAATAAAACCAGTAAAAATAACAAAATCATCAAAACCCCCAAAAATAACAAAATCAATAAAACCAACAAACCTGACTCTATTGCAATACTATTTTTTCTTACAAAGTTCTTTGCACTTTTTTTATTACTTACAATCGTCCTTGAATCAATTGATTTGTTTTTTCTTAATGCATTTATCACAAATCTGAGTTCTGCGCTCATTGGGTTGGGTTCTAACGGAACAGTGGTTTCAATTAATGGCATCAGCTTTGCAGTTACTAATGCGTGTACTGGACTAATGAGTGCTAGTATTCTCTTCGCGCTAATATTCTCACTCAAAAAGCCAACAATAGTGAAGAAATTGGCCCTCTTTTTAGTTGGTTTAGTGTTTTTACTAGTCCTCAACATTCCTCGCGTAGCAATAGTTCTTCTATCAGCAAAACTAGGCTATAATGCTTCCCTAGTACACACTATTACTTGGTTCGTGATGAGTTTAGTGATATTGTTGATTTGGTTCTATGGATTAAAGTTTTTTGGAGTAAAAGATTTTTCTGAATTGATTTAAAGAGTATATAAAATAGATTAATTTGTTTTTGTTCATCCTTGTCTCTCTTTTTTTTCAATAAGTCTTTGTGCGAACTTTGAGAAAGCAGGTCTACTAATAAACATTCCAATTAGTGCACCAATTATTGCTGTTGTAGCGAATCCAACTAATTTTTCTAAACCAAAGTTGAATATTAATATTGGGAGAACAACTCCAATTGCTACTGCTGATGAAGAAAATATAATAAAAATACCCGCTTTTACTCTTTGTAGTAAAGAAACATGTTCGTCTCTTTCTCCGCGCATTAATTCATCAGTAATAACAATCTCGGAATCAACTCCAGTTCCTATTGCAGCAATTAGTCCAGCGAATGCAGCTAAATCAAATGGTTTTCTCAATAAAGCAAATAACCCCATTGTTACAATAATTTCTAATATTCCCACCATAAATATTGCTGTTGATAAACTAAAATTCCTGTACCTCAAAAATATTATTGCTCCCACAGTAATTAGTGCAATGATTCCCATTAGTAATACATTTTGAAGAATGGCTTCTCCGAGTGTGGGGGAAACCGTTTCCCTAGAAATGCTCTTTACAGGAGTGGGTAATGAACCCGATTCTAAGAGAATAGTTAATTCTTCTAAGTCTGTGCGAGCAACTTGTGCATTGTCCCTAGTCCCCCTTATTGATAATGTTGTAAGAATTGTTGCTTGACTAATATCGGTAACATCCTCATTAGTAACATCTTCGCTTAAAGAAATTACTTGCCGAGCATTCATTATGTCCCAAATCCAAGGTAATCCTTCCGTTGCTTTTCCTATACTAACCTCAAATCCCTTTGCTTCAAGCAAAACAATTACACTAGAATTAATATCAGGACTAACAATAGCTTTTTTTGTTTTTAGTAAAGCAGTTGCAATTATATTTTCATCTAATCCTTTCTCGTTAGTATAAATTATTACTGGTAATTGTGCATTCTCAATTAGTTTTTCTATATTCGTTTGAACGGGTATATCTACTAATCGATTTCCTGCATACAATAACCTTGAATCCTCATCGTATTGTTCTTCGCTGGTTACTATTAGTGCATTTGGTTTGTCTAAAAAAAAGTAAGTTACTTCACAATCATAAACGGGTTTTCCATCAGTACCAATACTAGTAACCGCGCATTGGTGGAAAGATTTTTCTGCAAAACTCTTAGCGGCACTATCACTTAGAACAAAAGGTAACCACCAAGCAAATGCAGTACCTTGTTTGAATACCCCGTAATTATTAGAGCCGCGTAGAACGGATTTTATTTCGTCTCCGGTAAAAACAGTTTCTCCATTAATTGTGGATTCGAATTTTCCTTGTTGCCTTATTCTTGCCTCAATTTTTTCTAATTCGGCAGGATCCGTTTCTGATAATTGTACTACAATAAATTTGTCTCCAACAGGAGTAACAGTAACGTCACGTATTTGTCCAGGGTCGATTCTTTGGTAAAGAGTATTAGCTATTCTTCCAATATCTTCTTTTGATACCGTATCTTGTAATTCAATTTGGTAAAGTGTTCCGCCCTTAAAATCAATTCCAAGTTTTATTCCATTAAAAAATAATGAACTCAGTGCAATTACAATAAAAATTCCAAACAGCAGGTACTGCCAGTTATCAAAAATTTTTCTAATCATTTGTGTTCCTTCCTTTTAACATACCACAAAATTATTGGTGCATTCATTAGCCATGTTCCAATCAAGTCACCAAGTAATCCGCCAAGTAATACTGAAGAAATCTGGTAAACAATATCAATATTATAAATTAATGAAATTGTTAGCATTCCCGCTAGTGCAGCGAGTGTTGTTCCCGTCATAGTCATTCCTGTTTTGAAGGATTCAGATGCACGTCTTTCTGGAGGAATTCCTTTTCTATTCAACATTCTATGCGTCAACATTATGTCGGTGTCAATAGAATAACCTATTAGCATTAGTAGGGAAGTTACTGCTGCTAGGGAAAGAGGAATATTCAAGAAAGTCATTACAGTTGCTCCTGCAAGCATATCAAAAATAATGCAAAGAATTATTGCGAGTGATGGAACAACTTCCCTAAAAAAAATAAATACAAATAAAACAACTAGAATTATTGCGAGGGTGATAATGTAAATTCCTGTTTGTAGAGAGGCTTGCCCTAGGGTTGGAGAAACTTCGCGTATTTGGAATTCTAAATCTCCGCTCGTTCCAAATTCTTTTGTTAGAGTTTCTTTTAATTTTGTTGAATATTCTTCTTTGAATTGGGCGAGTGCATTCTGTGCATCAATGAGTGCTGTTTTCGCTGCGGTATAATCTCCTGATTTTGCTCCGAGTAATTCAATTGCTTGTTTTGAATAATTAATTGAATCGGTTTCATTCTCAAGGCTTCTCTCTGCTTGTTCTAATAAATCTTCAGCACTTTTTATTGTAGGATTTTTGCTATAACGTATTAGTGCCCCATACCCATCAGGTGAACTAGTGGTAGTTACACTCAAATCAGGTAAATCAAATTGGTTTTTTAACACACTTTGAATATCTTCTGCACTCACTTCTTTATCGTAACGCAAAGTAATTATTGTTCCGCCAGTGAATTCTATTCCTAATTTTAAGCCGGGTGCAAAAAGAATAATTATTAAGAAAATAACTGTTAATATAGCAGGGATTATTAACATTTTTTTGTAGTGCTTCTCGTACAAGCCCTCAACAATTTTATTAATGTCAGTCATCAAAAAGCCTTCTTATTTTATTGTTTCCCTGTTTTTTGTTAAGTATCTCGTGCTTATACTCTCACTAAGCTAACTTCTTCATAAAATCAGCCAAGGTTATGTTTTTAATATTACCTTGTTGCTTTTACTTTAAGGGAAGCTTTCCAAAAAGCTATAAAAAAAAGTGGTTTTTTTTGAATTATTTTGATTTTCGCGAAAAAATATTGGACAAATCACCTTTGTTCAGGTATCCTAAGTTAATGCTTTTTTGTTTCTGTATTCTTTTAGCCTTTTTTCTTTTTCAAGATAGCGATTTGAGTAATTTTCTTTCACGCTTAGGGGCTCTAAATTATTTTGGTGTGCTCTTAGCTGGTTTTTTGTATGCCTTTGGATTAACTAGTCCATTTGCTACTGGTTTTTTTATTCTAGCAAAACCAACCAATATTTTTCTTGCAGCCTTGCTTGGGGGCTTTGGGGCGTTATGTGCGGACATAATAATTTTTCGTTTCATTAAATTTTCTTTCGAAGACGAGTTTTTGATTTTGAGGCAAACAGGTTTTGTTAGGGGGATGGGAGCTTTTTTTTCTAAATTGTTTGGTGAAAAAGCAAAACAAAATTTGAGTTATGTTGTTGCTGGTTTTTTTATTGCGTCTCCTGTTCCTGATGAAGCGGGACTAATGATGGTTGCAGGATTCACTAAAATAAATAATTTCCAATTATCCATAATTTCGTTTACATTGAATACTCTAGGAATATTAACTCTTTTATTATTATAAATTTGGTGCAATAATTATTTTTATTGTAATCTTGGGTTACTTGTTTTTACCAAAGGCATTTAAACTGCTTTAATCAATTCTATTTAATTGTGTAATTAAATATTTTTTGTGATTTGAATGAATTTACATTTTTTGGAAGAACCACAAAAGCTTTTAGATATTGCTTTTGCTCGAGGAAGGAAACGTGCATTAGAGTATCCTAGGCAAAGAACCGAATTTTATACAAAAAAAGGAAAAGAGATAGCAAAAATTGATGCTTCAGCTGATTATTTACAAGAAAGGTTGTTTGGGGTAGTTCAAGAATTTCCAAGTATTAAGACACTCGACCCATTTTATAGGGACTTATTTGAATGTATTATTAATATTGATGAAGCAAAGCAAACCCTTTCAAGCATTTCTTCAGTCGCTTCATTAATAAAAAAACAAAGAGTGCTTGCAATAACACGATTCAAGGAACTAAAATTTGAAAATAGGGCGGTTTTAAATCCAACATGTTTTCAGGAAGGGGATT
>CAYLWD010000027.1:0-9221 GCA_964387305.1 uncultured archaeon | reverse complement strand
TGCCTCGTGCCTTGATTGTTACTTGCTTTGCTCCGTTACTGAATTGAGTCATTACTGCTAATACATAAGCCATTGTGTTTTTTTGTCCAATGAAAACCATGTTTTCTGATGATAACTTTTCTGCCATATAGATTCCTCCAATAGAATTTAATTCTTACAAAAAATTAATTGGAATACTTTTTTTAAACCAACCTATTTGGATAATGTGCTAGAACAACCCCCTTAAATGTATACATAAACAAGTTTGTTTTTTGTTAGTACACTTATTTTTGGTTTTGATTTCCTTTTCCGATAAGTATATAAATATCATGACTCCCTCATGATAGTATATGACTAATCATGACTTAAAGAATTCAAGCAAGGGATTGTTAACTAATCTTGACGCGATTCAGCGTATTTCTCCCGAGTTCAACTCTCTTAGCCTTGATATTCAAGAGGTTATGAAACAGTCTAACGATCCGGTTTTTGTAGCTAGCTTATTGTACAAACTGGTCAAAGAAAGGGAAGATTCTAATAGAATTCTTTCTGAATTGAGTCAAAAAATAGCAAAGATAGAGGAAATATGCAAAATCTCCCTTGACTCCCACACAAAAACATTAAGTGTCTTGGCGGAACCAGACCAACACATCATGCAATTAATTGATGAGAATGGAATGGTTTCCGCTCAGGACGTAATGTTACGCTTATCCTACAAGAACCCAAACGCGGCTTCTCAAAGGTTGAACAACCTAGTAAGGCTAGGGCACTTGAAGAGTGTTCGCTCCGGTAGAAAAGTTGTTTTCACGAAAGCGTGAAGCACATTTTTTTAGTTTTTTTAAAATTGCTTTTTCTATAGACAGGTTTATATTTTTCAAAACCTTACTTGTATTGAGTTGATTTTATGCCAGTAACTCTTAGAAGACATTTGAGAACAGTTAAAGTTGATGGGAAGCGCGTTGTTCCTTTTTCTGGAAAACGAGAAGGAATAATTGCGGGAAGAAAATTAATTACTAGAGGAACTAGACGAATTAAGAGTTACTCTAGTGATGCTGAGCGTGCAGTGCTTGGAGCAATAACTGCTCAAAGAGCATTTGGTGTAAGAAAAAATAGAGTTGGTTTAAGGAGAGAGCTTAGTTATAGTAATTTTTTTATTGATGAAAAAAAAGCAATGAGTGTTTTGGAAACCAAATTTGGCAATAATGAAATCAAAGCAAGGAATGCTTGGTTAAAGGGGGATACTTTCGGGGGTTCGGTGCACCCAGTAAAACAAATTTCTGAGAACATAATTAAACGACGATTAGGATTAGCATTAGCGGCTGAAGCAGGAAAAGCAGGGGCTGGTAGAAAATCAATTCCAATTAGAAATGTTGTATTAGATAATGTTACTCACTCTTGGATTGTTGAATCCGTAGTGAAGCGACTAACTCGAGGAATGAGGGGTGCTGCTCCAAAAATGAAAGGACTACCAAAAGAAACAACTGGACTTAAAATTCATTTTGAAAAACAACCTAGTGGAAGATTTAGAGTAAAAATGTCTTACGAAGAATTTTCGGGGGATGTTACAAAAAATTTCAAAGAATGTATGCTTCCAAGTTTGAAAAAATATTTAGTTGATTAAAAATTTGATTTTTAAGCACTTTGTTTTTTAATTATTCTAGCAAAATAGCTGGGGGGTTATTTGTTTGGAATTAATTCGTTTTTTCAATCAGCTTTCAAAAAATGATGTTAATCTTGCTGGTGGTAAAGGCGCTTCTCTTGGCGAAATGACTCAAGCAAATATTCCTGTTCCTAATGGTTTTGTTATTTTGTCAGATTCTTTTGAAAAATTCTTGGAAGAAACTGATTTGAATATTGAGCTTGACTCGATTCTTGGTAAAGTCAATCACAACGAGATGGGTTCAATAGAAAATTCTTCTGAAGAAATCAAAGCATTGATTATGAGTGCGAAAATGCCCAAGGATATTGAATTGGAAATAAAAAAGAATTTCAAAAAACTTGACGCAAAGTTTGTTGCGGTTCGTTCTAGTGCCACTAGTGAGGATTCTTCTTCAGCTGCGTGGGCGGGGCAATTAGATAGTTTTCTAAATACTAAAGAAAACACTTTGCTAGAAAATGTTAAGCGTTGTTGGGCTTCTTTATTTACTCCGAGAGCAATTTTTTACCGATTCGAAAAAAATTTGCACAAAACCAAGATTTCTGTTGCTGTTGTTGTACAAAAAATGGTTGATTCCGAAATAAGCGGAATAGCTTTTTCTGTTCATCCAGTTACCCAAGACAGGAACCAATTAATTATTGAAGCTGGTTTTGGTTTGGGTGAAGCAATTGTTTCTGGGCAAATAACTCCCGATGCTTATGTTGTTGAAAAAACCCCTAGAAGAATTATTGACAAAAATATTTCTCCGCAAGAAAGAGGGTTATTCAAAGTAATGAGCGGTGGAAACGAATGGAAGAGTGTAAAAGAAATTGGTGCACAGCAAAAACTCTCTGACAAGCAAATCCTTGAATTTTCTGAAATCGTTTTGAGAATAGAACAGCATTATAGCTTTCCTTGCGACATTGAATGGGCTTTCGAGAAAGGAAAATTCTTCATAGTACAAAGCAGGCCGATAACGACGCTGATGGATGATTCAAAAAAAGGAGTTGTTTCTGAAAAATCTTTTTCTGGCAAAAAGATTATCCTTGAAAAAACAATTACCCGCGATTGGCCGCTTTTTATTGCAGAAATGCTTTACGAGGGCTTTACAAAGGAATTCGAAAAACAAATTGGCTTTAAGTACAGTGAGGTTTTGTTTCATTTTCATAACGAGCAACTTGATATTTACCGCGCCCCAGAAGAGCATATAGAAAAGATGCGTTCATTTTTACTTTCAAAATTAGAAGAGAATCCAAAATTTATTAGCGAGTGTTCAAAGAATCTCAAAAAAATATTTGCTGAGTTGATGGAAAAAACAGAGTTCATTCAGAAAACTAATTTGCGGAAATTAAGTAATGCTGAATTGGCGAGGTTGATTAATTCTTTTATACAAGTGCACAGCAAAATTGAACCCACTTTTGTGATAAATTTTTGGTTTCCTATCCAAATGGAGAATCATTCGCTTAATTCAAAATGGGCTTTAGAAATAGGGGTTGCGAAAAAAACCCGTGCAGAAACAGAAAAAGTGGGGCCTGAAGGTGACAAGGCCGCAAGAATTCTTTCGAAAGAAACAATTAGAAGAATGGGCTTTGATGAAAACTTATCAAATTTTATCAGCGTTTCAGAAGCGACTGATTTTTTGAAAAACGGAGTTTTTCCTGATAAGGGAGAGCTTAAGAAAAGAAAAAAAGGGTTTGTTTTTGGTTCACTCGGAATAAAGTTTTTGAGTGTAAAAGAATATGCTGAAACTAAAGGAAATGAGGTTATAGATTCAAATTTAGATTTTAATGTTGCTGAAGACTTAAAAAAATCTAATCTCACAAAAGTAGAGAAAGTAATTTCTCGTGACCTTCCTCTTGCAAACATTTTTGCTTGGCACAAAGGCTACACTACCGGAATGGAGAAGAGCTTCGGATGGGGTTATTCAGAAACTTTATTCTACATGCATAATGGAATTGCAGACACTTTCCGTGTTCCTGAAGAGCACAATATAATTTTCAAGCAAGAATTTCTGAAGCGATTTAATTCTTCAAAAAAGTGGCTTCCTGAATTCATCAATAATTATCGCGTTCTTTTGAAGAAGCTCTCAAAATTCTATTCAGAAAATAATTCAATTGATAATTATTCAAACAAAGAATTATGGAAAACTTATGAGGCTTATGTGTCTTTTGTAGACAAAGTAATGGGGCCTTTTGTTGTAATGTATTGGACGCCTAACTGGTTTTCTTCAAATATTGATGAAAAGAAAAAATATGATAAAATAATCAATCAGGCAATGAGTTTGAGGAAAGAGGCTGAAGATGTTTTTCCTAAAGGCGATGTTCTTGTCAACGAAATTCTTTCAAAAGTAAGTTCTTTTTCTAAAATAGAAAAGAATTTGTTGGATTTTATTTCTCACGATGAACTCAAGACTTACTTGCTTTCAGGAACTCCTATTAATGTTCAAATTCTTCTTGAACGCAAAAAAGGAATTATTTATTCTAAGAAAGGAATTCAATTAGTGGACTCTTCTTTTGACGATGCGCTTAAAAAAGTGGGCTACTTTGTTGAGAAAGTTCAGGTTGAGAATAAGAAAGAATTAACTGGTCAGTCAGCCTATAAGGGAATTGTCCGCGGAAAAGTAGAAATTGTTATCAACAAGCACAAAATCAAACACTTTTCTGAAGGTAAAATTCTTGTAGCGGCGATGACTACTCCTGAGTATGTTCCTGCTATTAAGAAAGCTCTCGCAGTAATTACTGATGAGGGCGGAGTAACTTGTCACGCTGCAATAGTGACAAGAGAAATGAAGAAACCCTGTATTATTGGAACAAAGAACGCTACTCGTGTTTTGAAGGACGGCGACTTGATTGAAGTTGACGCTGATAATGGAATTGTAAGAATTATAGAAAATGACATTAAAGAAAATACTCCCCAAAGTGATGCAGAAAAACTTTTGGATTATATTGGAAAAATAGATTTTGATGTGAAAGAAGCTAAATGTGCTATTCTTCTTGCAGAATTTGTTTTTAGGGTTTATGCTCGGGGAGTAATCTTTTCTCAAAGCTATTCCCCCGTTTTGATTCCTTATTCTAATGGAATGCTTGTACAAATAGTTCCTCAAGAAAAAATGGATGGTATTGAACGCATTATTTGGAACAAGGCGATAAGTGACAGGAAAGGGTTTTTGAAGATACTAAAAACTGCTAGAAATATTCAGATGAATATTAATAAAAAAAGTGTTGGCTTTGAAAAACTTTTAAAATTCTCTGACAAGCAATTGCTTAATTATTTTAATCAACTCAGTGAATTAGTTTTTGAAGTGTGGAGATATTATTCAATTGGTGAAGAAAAGGGACTTGTGGTTGAAGAAAAAATAATTCCATTACTAGTGAAAAATCATGGACTTTCAAAAGAAGATGCTCAAGAATATGCTACTGACATGACTCTTCCGAAAGAAAAATCAGTTTTTACTAAAGAAAGACTGGCTTTTTTAGAACTATGTATTATGATTTCAAAAGACAAGCAACTATTCGAACTAATAAAAAAATCAAAGCAAATTCCAAAAGGCAAATATTCTAATTTCTTAAAGAAAATTAAGGGTTATTGCAAAAAATATTTTTATTCTAGATCAAATTTTTATGAAGTCGTTATAATTGATGAAAAGACTTTTCCGAAAATAATTTTAAACGAAATTGAAAAGAGTTCTCCTGAGAAAATTTTGGAAGAATATTCTCACATAAAAAAGAATGAAGAAGAATTACACAAAAAACAAAAAGAATGGGCTAAAAAAATTAAACCTACTAAAGAAGAATCTGAATATTTGTGGTATTTTTCTTTAATGCACACATGGATTGATGAAAGAAAAGTTTCTATGTCCACACAATTCTACTATTTATTTTTAATCCTTAACGAAATTTCGCAAAGAAAAAAAATTCCTTATGTGCTTATAGCAACGCTAACAATTGAAGAAATTATTGAGGTTCTTGAGGGAAAAGAAATTGATTTTGATAAAATACGTTTGCGCCACGATAAAGCATTTATTGTTTATGAAAAAACTGAGCGAAAAATATTTGTTGGTGAAGATGCTCAAAAGCTTGTAGCAGCTGTTCATAAACCAAAGAATTCTTCAATACTCAAGGGGGTTATTGCATCAAAAGGTAAAGGTGCTTTGAAAGTTAGTGGTAAAGTAAGGATTGTTAATGAACCATTTAAGGATGAATTCAACGAAGGAGAAATACTAGTAACCACAATGACTCGTCCAGAATTTGTTCCAATAATGAAGAAGGCGCGTGCAATTGTTACTAATGAGGGGGGATTGACTTCCCACGCAGCAATATTTTCGAGAGAACTCGGCGTGCTTTGCATAATAGGTACAAAAAATGCAACAAAAGTTTTACACGACGGCGACTTGGTTGAGGTTGATGCAACGAAAGGCGTTGTGCGAATAATTAAATAGTATTCTTTCGTTATATTCCTTATGAAAAAACAATTAATTTTTTCTTTGTTAATAGTTGCGTTAGCTTTTATTGTTTCGATTTGGGCGTATCCTTTGCTTCCTGATACAATTGCTTCTCACTGGGGGGCTAGTGGGGAAGTAAATGGTTTTTCTTTGAAAGAAAATACTTTTTTTATTATTCCATTAATTTCAATTGCTTTGCTCGTATTGTTTTGGGTTATTCCAAAAATTGATCCTTTGGGTGCTAACATAAAAAAATTTGAGTCAACGTATTATAGTTTTTGTGCATTCATGCTTGCATTTATGCTCTACATTCAATTACTTATAATTGGGTGGAACCTTGGATATAATTTTAATTTTCTTTTAATGCTTCTCCCAGCATTTGCAATACTATATTATTTTTGTGCGAAACTATTAGAGAATGCAAAACCTAATTGGTTTGTTGGAATAAGAACTCCTTGGACTCTAAGTGATGAAAGGGTTTGGGCTAGTACTCACGCACTTGGTGCGAGACTTTTTAGGGCTAGTGCAATAATTGTTCTTGTTGGAATATTTTTTGAGAGCCAAGCAATATTCTTTTTGATTGTGCCGGTACTTGTTTCAGCACTAGTGTTAGTTGTTTTTTCTTTCACTGAATATTTGCGATTGAATCCAAAGAAACAAAAAACGAGTTTAGTAAAAAAAGTATCTCCTAATAAGATAAAACGAAAAAGTGGTAAGAAAAGTAATAAAAAAAGGGCTAAGAAACGAAAGCAATAATTAAATACTCGTAAATTCTCTTACTCATATTAAAGATTACTAAAAGGTTTTATTGTATGGTGCAAGAAGGATTCTCTCAAGAACCCATTGTTCTTGGTAGGGATATTGATGACTTAGAAAGGTACGGCAATAAGGGTGCTGGCTATTTGGGGAAAGTAGTAATGTCTTCTGGGGAAAGACCTGTTCTTGGTAGAAAAGTTTTGATGGATTTATCACGCCCACACTTAGCTCTTGTTTGTGGTAAGAGGGGCGGTGGAAAGTGCGTTTCTGGTGAAACTGAAATACTCCTTGAAGATGGTTCGATTGAACAAATAAAGAACCTCAAAAATAATTCAAAAAAAATTGTTGCTTTAAATGAAAACTTTAAACTCACTATAGCGAGTAAAGATGCTTTTTTTGAACGCACTGTTGAGAAAGTGATTAAAATCAAAACCAAAACGGGGAGAGAAATTACTTTAACTCCTGAACACCCTTTGCTTACAATTGATGGGTGGAAACCTGTTGAAGAACTTTCTGTTGGAAAAAGAATTGCTACTCCGCGTCAACTTGGTTTTTTTGGAGAAACTTTCTTTACCGAAGCACAAATAAAACTTTTAGCTTATTTGCTTGCGGAAGGACACATAAAAGATAAGTGCGTTTGGTTTACTAATGAAGATAAAAAAATACAAAGTGATTTTTCTAAAGCAGTAAATGATTTTGATTCAAGGCTTGTTGTTAAAAAGTTTAAGAATTCTGAATTACAATTTAGAGTAGTTAATCCTAATCCAAAAACCGAATTAGTTACTGAGGTTAGAAGTAAAAATGGACAATATGCTAAGGGAGTTTCTTTTGCTACTCAAAACTATTTACGCGACTGGTTAATTGGAATTGGAGGTTATGGAAAAAAATCCCCTGAAAAGTTTTTACCAAAAGAACTATTTTCAACAACTGAACAAAAAACTTCTTTGTTTCTTAATAGACTTTTTTCTTGTGATGGAACAATTTGGAGGGAGGGGAATAGATTTAGGATAGGTTATTGCTCTTCTTCAAATAAAATGATTAAACAAGTACAACACTTATTATTAAAGTTTGGAATAATTTCTACTTTGCGAGAAAAAACAATTTTTTTGAAATCAAAACAAGAGAATACTTCAAGTGAAGATTTCAAAAAAGAATTCAAATCTTTTGAATTAACTATTGAAGGAGAATTTTGCAAAACTTTTATTGAAAGAATTGGTTTCTTTGGAAAGAAAGAAATATTGCAAAAAGAAGCTCAAGAATTGCTTGCTGAAAGAAAATTTAATCCAAATAATGATACAATTCCTTGTGAGATTTGGAATCACTATTTACCAAAGAATTGGGCAGAGATTGGAAGAAAAATTGGTTATGCTCACCCAAAGGCTTTGAGGGAAAGTATTTTTTATTCACCAACAAGAAAAAAATTAATGCAAATTGCTGTTGCTGATGAAAACGAGTATATCCAACAATTAGCTTCTTCTGATGTTTATTGGGACGAGATTATTGAATTAAAAGAAATTAATGAACCAACTCAAGTTTATGATATTTCTGTTCCCCAAGGGCACAACTTTGTTGCAGATAATATAATTATTCACAATAGTTACACATTAGCAGTCCTCATGGAAGAAATGGCTCGACTTGATTCGAGTATTAGGAATCGTGTTGCTACAATTACTATTGATACTGTAGGAATTTTTTGGGGGTTAAAGATTCCGAGAAAAGATTTGGGTGAATTAAATGAATGGGACTTAAAACCAGAACCGACTTCGATAAAGATTTTTGTTCCACAAGGACAATTAAAATTTTATCAAGAAAAAGGTTTGCCTGTTGATGGGGCATTCACTTTGAAGTGCGCAGAATTAGAAGAAGGTGAATGGCTGGCTTTGTTCAAATTAAAATGGACTCAACCAGAAGGAGTTCTTCTCTCAAGAATAATTCAAACTGCGAGAGAAAAAATGGGCACTTACTATAGTATTGATGATTTGGTTTCACTCGCAAAAACTGATACTGAATCAAACAAGGATGTAGCCCAAGCAATAATTAGTAGGTTAGAGGTTGCAAAATCTTGGGGATTAATTGAGAAACAAGGAACAAGAATTTCTGATTTAACCACTCCCGGAGCAATTACGGCTATTGATGTTTCTTCTTATAGGCAATCAATTGGAACAGAAGGAATCAAGGATATTGTTGTAGCAATTATTGGGAAAAAACTTTTTGAACAAAGAATGCTTTATAGGAAAGAAGAAGAAATTCGTTTAGTAAAAGAAGAGGGTAGAAAGAGTTCAATGCCTCTAGTTTGGATGATGATTGATGAAGCACACATGTTCATGCCAAAAGATGAAGAAAACATTGCTTTAACAATTTTGCTTGAATGGGTTCGGGTGGGTAGGCAACCGGGTTTAGGATTAATTCTAG
>CAYLWD010000026.1:0-9250 GCA_964387305.1 uncultured archaeon | reverse complement strand
CCTTTCAACTCAATCTTTGCAACTCTAACTCAAAAGTGGGGAAGGGGAATAGACAAAGGTGTTTTTCATGGCTAAATTAAAACAAATTTTTGAGTATTGTATACAAGAAGGAATCGAGGTTGATCCGCGAGGAAAAGAAAAAATAAAGAAACTCTTCGAAAAAAGAAAAAAACAACTCAATGACTTAAAAAAAGAAAAAAAACAATACTATGATCAAGAAAAATTATGGAACGCATATGATGACACTAGAATTGTTTTTGATGAAAAAAAAGAAATCAAAACAGTATTAGTTGGAATAGATATGGAAATGCCCGAAATTTTGCTTGCAAACGAATTAAACAAACAAGGAAAAAAAATTGATGCAATTTGGTCACATCACCCAGAAGCAATTGCATTAATGGGATTAGATAATGTAATGAGATTACAAGTTGACACCTTACATAGTGCAGGAGTTCCAATTAACCAAGCAGAAGCAATAATGAATAAAAGAATAAAAGAAGTTACTGAACAGCTTTCCCCAGCAAATCCAGAAAGAGTAAGCCAAACGTGCAAATTACTTGGAATTTCTTTCTTCAATACACACACTCCAGCCGACAATCATGTTAGTCATTATCTTGAAGAATTAATTAAAAAGAAAAAACCAGAAACCCTTGAAGATTTAATAAAAATTTTGAGAGAAATTCCTGAATATAAATATGGGATAGAACAAAAAATCGGCCCAATAATTTTTTCGGGCGAAAAAGATAGCGCGTGTGGAAAAATTTACATTGATGTAACAGGAGGAACAGAATCAAGTCCAGAGGCTTACAAAAAACTAGCAGAAAAAGGAGTTGGAACAATAATTGGAATGCACGTTGGAAAAGAAATGAAGAAAGAAGCTGAAGATAATAATATGAATATAGTAATCGCTGGACACATCCCTTCGGATAACATAGGAATGAATTTACTAATAGACAAAGTAGAAAAAAAATTCGGAAAATTGAAGGTAGTCGAGTGTTCTGGGTTTAGAAGAGTAAAGAGAAACTAAACCACAACAATCAATAGAAAATAAATCACAATAGTCAATATAATCAATTAAATCAATTAAAAATAAAATGTGAAAAACATGCACAAAAACGTAAACAAGAATCTATTTGCAAAGGTAAACACAATAATTCTTAGAAACTTTCATGATTATTGGAAAGACCCAATAGTAAACAAATATTTTCAAGATGATGCGAGTGAAAAATTCGAAGGATTCCTTATTCTAAAAAAAGGAAAAAAACCTTTATTCATTGCACACCCCTTCAATTATGCTCAAGTAAAAAAAGAATACAAAAAAATTAATTGCTGCACTTATACTAGCCAAGAGGAAATCAAAAACATTTTGAAAAAAACACTCGGAAAAAAAGTTGGATATAATGCCCCATTCTATAGCGCACATGCTTTAAAAAATTTAAAGAAACTCCTTGGAGCAAAAACAAAAATAATTGATGTTTCTGAAGAACTTGGAAAAAGTAGAGAAATAAAAAATGAAAAAGAAATTGAATTAATTTCAAAGGCAGCAAATGAAACTGAAAAAGTTATTCTAGAAGCACGGAGCTGGCTTTATAGTGGAATGACTGAAAAAGAATTAGAAATAAGGATTAAACGAAAATTTGAAAAAGATGGATTTGAAACTGGGTTTTGTATTGTTTCTTTTGAAGAGAATACCGCAAATATTCATCACTGTGCAGGACAAAAAAAACTTGAACAAGGATTTGTACTAATCGATGCAGGAGCAAAATACAAGGGCTATTGTTCTGATGTTACTAGAACTTATTATTACCCAAAAGAAACAAGAGAATTTGCAATAGTTGAAATTAATGTAAAAGAATGCATGCACGAAATTGAAAAAAAATTAAAAGACGGAACTAAAGCAAAAGAATTAATTAAAATTGTGAAAAAATACAAATTAAGTATGCCTCACTCATTAGGACACGGAGTTGGAATAGAGGTTCATGATTATCCATTAGGAATTAATGAAAAAAGTAAAACAGTTCTAAAAGAAGGAATGGTTGTTGCAATTGAACCAGCAACTTATACCGAAAAATTTGGGTATAGATATGAAAATACTTATTTAATTACAAAAAACGGGGCAAAGAAACTATGAAAAAAACTTTGCAGAGAACACCACGCCCAAAAAGGGGCATTATAAAAAGAATTGACAGAACGACGGGAGCAATTGCGAGAAAGCATTCGAAAAAAATTGGATCCCTTTTTACCAAAATTCCTCCACAAGCAGCAAAAACATATGGAGTGCTCAAGATGCTACATGAAAAGAGTTATGATGCAAGAGCAACAGAAATTGCAGTTAAAATTTCTAGTCCAAATTTTGGAGCACAAGGAGTTGATTCACTTGAAATTGCTAAGCAGATTAATTTAATAAAACAAAGAACAAAACAACTCAGGGATTATGATAAAACAACTATTGGCGATAAATATTTGCTGGAATTAAGAATGGAACTTTTGGATATGCTAAATGCCTCAGGAATAAAAGTAAAAGCAATGCTATTTGAAAATACTGTAATAGGAATAGAACACGCTTTAATGATAAAATACAGGCAACTGCAAAGAACCTCAAAGGCAACCAAATAAGAATTAGATTTATTTTTATGCAACTACACGAAGCTAATGAAAAGATTCACCATGCATTCAAAAACAGAGAGATGTGCATTATCATAGGAGAATGCAGGGTTGAGTATATCGGCAGGGCAACCTCAAAGCTCCCGATTGGAAAAAGAATGATTCTAATAAAAGCTGACCAAAGCATTTCGGTTCACGAAAACAGACTTATACGTCCAACAAATTATATGGTCGGGGGAAGCATTTCTTCTGAAACAAATAAAGACAAAAAAATTGTGTTAACGTCAAAAAAACTAAAACCAAAAGAAATTGTTGAAATTATTTTTGATTCAATTGAAGATGTAAAATCATATGATGTTCCCGAGAGCAATGATTTGAGGTTAACTGGAAGCGAAAGAGAATTAAACGATGCACTAATGGATGATTTGAATTTCCTTGAACCTGGGTTGAAACCAATTAACCAACAAGAATACTTCAAGAAAGGGATTTGTGATATTATTGCGATTGATGCAAAAGGAAGGCTTGTTGTAATCGAATTAAAAAGAAGACAAGCTGATTATGCTTCGGTAACACAATTGAAAAGATACATGGATGAAGTAAAAAAAATGAAGGGAAAAGAAGTGCGAGGAATTTTGCTTGCCCCCGAAATAAGAAAAACTGCACTTAATTTGTTGCACGAATATGGATTAGAATTTTTTAGTTATAATTTTGAAATGGGTGAAAGGAGCAAAATAAAAGGGATAGGAAAGAGTCAGATGAAAATCAATGAATACCATTAAGAGTGTTTTGCATTTAATTAATTTCAGGGGCAATATAGATGAATAATCACGAACTCAAATTCTTTTACGGTTCAAGCAATCCAGAGCTTGGAAAAAAAATTGCCGAAAATCTTGGAATAAAAGCAGGAAAAACCATACTTAAAAAATTTTCAAACGGGGAAACATATTTTCAATTTGCAGAAAATGTTAGGGGAAATGATCTTTTTTTAATGCAAACAGGATGCGAACCAATAAACGATTATTTGATGGAATTATTAATAATGGTTGATGCTGCAAGAAGGTCATCAGCAAGTAGAATTACTGTAGTAATGCCAAATTATTTTTATGCTAGACAAGATAGAAAAACCGCCTCAAGGGAGCCAATAACTGCAAAGCTAGTTGCTGACTTGATTACAACTGCGGGAGCAGATAGAATACTAACAATGGATTTGCATTCAGACCAAATACAAGGATTCTTTAATATCCCTTTAGATAATTTACCAACAAGAACAATGTTAGTTGATAAGGCACTTAAAATTTCTGGAAAAAATTCTGTAATAATTTCTCCTGATGCTGGCGGAGCAAAAGCTGCAACAAAAATTTCTTACAAAAAAGAATTACCTTTAGCAATAATAAACAAAATAAGGCTCAAACACAATGAGGCGCAATGCTTAGAAATTATTGGCGAGAATGTTAAAGGAAAAAATTGTTTAATTTTTGATGATATGGTTGATACGGCAGGAAGTCTTTGTGGCGCCGCCGATTTATTGAAAAAGAAAGGGGCTAAAAAGATTTATGGTTTTGCAACGCACGGAATACTAAGTGGAAATGCAATAGAAAAACTAGAAAATTCCAAAATTGACAAATTATTTATTACTGATACTTTGCCATTAAAAAAAGAAAGTAAAAAAATTGAAATCATTAGTATTTCAAAATATCTTGCTAACGCAATAAAATGTGTGCATAATAACGAGAGTGTAAGCTTATTATTCAAGGAATAAATTCAATTTAAAGAATTTCTAAAACATCAAGTTGTTTGCACTTGCATTCAATTCCGAGCAGAGAAGAAATGCTTGGAATTGTTCTGTCGCCGTCACCTGAAATAAATTCTTTTACATAAGTTCCATAACTTGTTTTCAGTTTCAACACAAATTCAAAACCAGTAAGTTCATTAACTTCAAGTAAAACAACTTTTTTTGAACGCACTAAATCTGAACGGCGTTTTGAAACCCGAGTGGGAGTGCGTTGCTCAACTTCCAATTGAGTGCCAAATAATTTTGACAATTTAGTTACATCGGGTTTGGATTCGCATTCAATAATAGCAGAATAAATCTTATCGTGAGGATATTCTTTAATCACTTGAATTTCTTTAGAATTAGAAAATTCTAGAGAATTTAGTGAAACTTTATTTTCAAGAAAAGAATTGATTTTGTTTTCAAGTTCAACTAAATCAACTACCCTATTTTCTGGTTGAAGAATTTCAACAATAAAGGGCCTGCCTCTTCCGAGCATTAAAACATCAGTGTCTTCGCGTCCTGCTCCGTGAAAAATAATGCCCTTAGATTTGAAAGCATTTTTGAAAAAAGGTTCAATTAATTTGCCAATACTTTCTGGAGCAAGTCGCCCAGAACCCGCGCACCTAGTGCAATTAGGGCGCGCATTAAATTCTTCGACAGAGAGCCTTCTTTTTTTGGGTAATATTTTTCCTCGCCCCTTACAAACCGGACAAAAGTATTCTGTTTGAGAAATTGTTCTAGAAAGCTTACAATAATTTCCCTTAATAAAAACCGGACTTAGACGCAAAAAAACCCTTTTTGTCCTAAAATCCACTAATAATTCAGCCTCGGCATTAGCAAAATCAATAGGAGTGTTGATTTCAGAAGTTATTGCATTAGCGAGCCCACGCTGTACAGTACGCCTCAAATAATCTAATTGCTCAGAGTCAGAAAGCACTTCAACTGGCCAAGAAACCGAGAGGGAAAAAGAACTTAGTTCTTTACCAAAAAGCAACTCTTTTATTATGTATAAGAGTGTTTTGTTTAGTTCTTCAATTTCATAAAAACCCGTAAAATCAAATTCTTTGTAGAGGGAAAACCTTTTGGGCTTCTTGTAGAAAGACATTATTGAAGAATAATTAGAAAAGGTTAAATATCGTGCGAAGAAATTGAATAAAAAAATAAAATAAAAATAGTGGCTAGAGGGGTTCTTCCCCTCAACCAAAATAATTTTTCAACTAACTTATTTCATTACTTTCGCAATTATTTGCTTTAAACCAACTACTAATGCAGCAGGTGCAATTAATATAACCACATTTCCAACGATTAAATTAATCCACTCTATTACAGGTTTAAGCAAAGTTTCACCCATTGCAGGATTTAGTGAAACCAAACCAATTGCAGCAATAGCTATTGTAGCTATCAAGAAATCGTTTGCTTCATCACCCTTGATGTTAAGCCAACCAATTATTAGTCCAAGTACAACTAGAACCAAACCAACGTACGGTTCGAAACCAAGTTGTATATTTGCTCCATGAACCACATTCAATGCTTGAATAACACCCATTATCAAGGCAATTATCATTCCAACAAGAAACGCATAAGCACCCCAATTTGTTCTACGATTATTTCGTATTGCCATTAAAAAACCCCCTTTTTAAGTTTCAAATTACTAGCAACTAAAAGGAAAAAAGTAGTATAAAAGCTTAATTATAACTATATTTAGCCAAAAATTGTCCAAGAGTTTAAACTTATTCTTAATTTCAAACCCACTAAATATTTTGACTTCATTCAAGATTGTAATACCTTTTAGCAAACTTCTTTACGCGTTGGCGTTCGAGAAAACTTAATGACTCCATCTTTGGGGAATGATATTCTTGAATTACTCCTTGCATTGATAACAAAAGTTTCAAGGATTGAACACGCTTAACATCAAACAACAATTCTTCTGAAATAGAATTAATTTCTTTTTGCTGGCGAATCATTCCATTAAAACTAAGGCGGTGCAATTCAAAAAACATGTTAGTGAATAAACTTGAATCAAAATTAGCAATCGGAGAACACAACCCGGAACAATTCAAACGCAGGGATTCGAAAACAGATTTCTCGTCAGTTTGAAAAATATTCAAAGAATGGCGAAAGCCAATCAATTCCTTAAAAAAAGTTATATTCGCCGAAGCGTCAATTATTCCAAGTAAACGCTCCCAATCAGCAACACGTTCTAGGCTTTGCAAAGAAAGTCCTCGTCTGAACAAACGCGCATCATTGTACAAATAAATTTTTGCACTAGTGTGCGAAAATAATTGTTCAAAAAAATCAATAAAATAAATATCATTAGAAAGAGCCATCAAGGGAATATTAATTAAACAATATTCATAACCTAAACGCTGAGCTGAATTAACTCGCTCAATAATAGTGTCTCTGGTTTCTTCAAAACAACCCGCAATTAATTTTCCCTTACCCCCAATTTCTTTTTTGAAGCAATTAAGCGCAAAATCTTTTTGTTCAGAAGTTAGGAACTGCCATTCACTATCAGCCCCAAGAACAATAAAATTTTCTATTCCTTGATTTAGTAAACGAGAACAAAGAACCTTTATTCCGATTTTATCAATACTAAAATCTTCTCTTAGTGGAGTAACTAATGGAACGACTAACCCAGAAACTCCACCTTTTTCATTGAGCACAAAAATCATTCCCCTAAATTGCCCTGGGTTTTTTCAATTTGTTTCTTAATAAGTCCTGAAAAATCAACATCCTTCATTAGAACTTCCTTCATTTTTTCAAAAACATATTTATTCAAAGCAGTGTAATCAACTTTAGGAAAATTTTCTAAAAGAATTTTTACTGAAGAAAAATCCAGCTTAAAATAAGCTAATCCAGAAATACGTTCAACCGGATTTCCTCGGTCAGCAATATTCTCTTCAAAAATTGCGAAATCAATTTTAGAAAATCTTGTAGTGTAGTAACCATCCACCCACAAATCATCTGAAAGTAAAAGTGCATCACTTGGTTCCAAAGAATTTTCTTTCAAAACATTTTGGATTGCTACTTGCTTGAAATAAGAATCGTTGAACTCAGGGTTTTTTTCCAAATTATCTAAGTGCAACTTTTTATCGGTTTCAGATTTTGAATTAATATAATCGTGATTAACAAAAAGAAAATATTCTTTATCAAAAAAGTTTCTCAAAAAAGAATCAGATAGTTTTTGTTGAGCAACATCCTTGTGGTACCCTGAAATTAGATAGAGTTTAATTGAATTTTTAGAACAAAAAGCCTTTAATTCGCTCAAAAACTTGTTTGTTCGTTCTTTATCAGGAACATACTTTCCAAGAGGCGCAACTATCCCCTCCATTTCCAAAAAACAAACTTTTTTCATAAAAACCACACAAAAATAATTGCTTATTTGCCCAGCATAAATCAAACTCGGTAAGAAGATAAGAAAAAGAATGTTTAAAAAAGCTCGGCTGTCTAAAAAATGTAATAAGGTAGTTTTTTATACTACCAAGTGTAATAAATCAATAGAAATGAGGAGTTTTTATTTATGGGCGTAAAATTACTTTCAGGATTATTTTTAATGGGTTTAGGGTTGGGCCCCGCTATTCACAGTATGTTACCTTCACCACTAAACGAATTCCCCCAAGCATGGTTGATATTTGTTCTAGCAGGAATAATACTAATAATAATTGACCACAAGTGAAAAACCCCCACTTTTATTTTGGAAAAATAAGTTCAAAAAAATAGTGGAAAATCTCTTTAATTTAAAAAGCTTTATGTTCTAATTGAGTCCGAATGATTAAGAAACTAAAATACAAAGGAAAAGAAATTATCCTTGTTGGGACAGCACATATCTCAGAAAATTCGGTAAAACTTGTTGAAGACACAATAGAAGAAGAAAAACCTGACGTAGTTGGAGTTGAATTGGATCGTGCTAGGCTAGAACAATTATTATCAGAACAAAAATGGCAAGAAACTAATTTAACTGAAATTGTTAAGGGTGGAAAAACTTATTTATTTTTATTAAATGTTCTACTTTCTAATCTCCAAAGACAAATTGGTGATAACCTTGGAATAAAACCAGGGAGCGAAATGCTGGTGGCTGTAAGAAAATCAGCAAAAATGAAAATCCCCATACAATTGCTTGACAGGGATGTTAAAGTTACTCTGAAGAGAGCAATGGACAAAATGAGTTTGATTGAGAAAACCAAATTAGGGTACGGCTTAATTGCAGGACTTATTGGAGTTGGAAAAAAAGAGGTTATTACTAAAGAAAGAATTGAGGAACTAAAACAAGAAGACATGTTGAACAAACTAATGAAAGAATTGGGACAACAAATGCCTTCAATAAAAACTGTTTTACTTGATGAACGCGATATTTATATTGCTGAAATGATTAAGCGGAGTAAAGCAAAAAAAATTGTTGCAGTAGTTGGAGCTGGACACTTGAATGGAATAGTGAAAGCAATTAAGGAAAACAAAAAAATTGATTTAAAGAAAATTTCTGAAGTGAATACTAAAAAGAACATATTGTTAGAATTCTCAAAGTACCTTGTTTTGGTGCTCTTCATTGCAGGAATAATTTACGCATTTTATTCTAAAGGAATAGACACTACACTAAACATAATATTTTTGTGGTATTTAATAATCGGAGTTTGTTCAGCAATTGGAGCAATTGTTTCAAGAGCCCACCCCATTTCTGTAATAACAGCTTTTGTTGCAGCACCACTAACGGTTTTGCACCCCGCCCTTGCAGCTGGGTGGTTCACGGCTTACACTGAAGCAAAATTTAATTCACCAAAAGTAAAGGACTTTGAAAAATTATCACAAATATCTTCGCTCGGAGGATTTTATAGCAACAAAGTTACACACATTTTATTGGTTGCTGCATTGACTAAT
>CAYLWD010000025.1:6424-9279 GCA_964387305.1 uncultured archaeon | reverse complement strand
AAGATTAACGAAATAACCTCCGAGCAAAGCAACAAGTATTATACCTAAAAACAAAAGAGAAGACGCTTCTTTTGTAGAAAAATATTCATTATACCATTTAATCATAAAAAAAGCTAAAACAAATCCCGCTATTGGCATAAAGAAAAAAGTAATCGAATTCCAAGAAGCGTAAGGTAATAAAAGATTCAAAAAAGGTATTTTGCTTAACCCTTGCACCGCATCACTAGAATAACAGGTTCCTCCACTAAGAAGATTTGTACAAGCCCCGCCAAGGAACCACAAAATAAGGTAAGAAATTACTAGAACAATTAGGGTAGCAACTAACCAAAAATTTTCGCCCTTTCCTTTTGTAGAATAATGAGAATGTGTTCCCAAATGATGAGAATGAGAAACGCCGTGCTCGTGCATTGAATGCTCTTCAACCATAATAACTCACTTTTATTCAATATATTTCCTAATTTTTTTCTAAGAATAATTTGCTTGCAATGGGCTTTTAACCCTTGCGGAAGTTCGTATAATTATGACCGAAATTGAGTTACCGTGGGTGGAAAAATACAGGCCATCATCACTAAAAGATGTCATGGGACACGAGCTAATAACTAAAAGATTACAATCATATGTTGATAAAAGAAATATCCCCAACATGCTTTTTTCTGGCCCCGCAGGAACAGGAAAAACTAGTTCTAGTATTGCACTTGCAAAAGAATTATTCAAAGAGAGTTTTGAACAAAACTTTTTGGAACTAAATGCTTCTGATGAAAGAGGAATTGATGTTGTTAGGAATACGATAAAGAATTTTGCTAGAACACTAGCATTTGATTCTGGATTCAAAATAATTTTTCTTGATGAATGTGATGCACTAACAAGTGATGCACAACAAGCATTGCGTAGAACAATGGAAAAATATACTAAGACTTGTAGATTTATTTTATCGTGTAATTACTCTAGTAGAATAATTGAACCCATACAAAGTAGGTGCGTAATTTATAGATTCAAACCATTAAGCGCTGATGCGGTTGAGAAACAAATAGATTTTGTTGCAAAAAAAGAAGGACTTAGTTTTGATGATGGCGCAAAGAAAGCAGTTTTTTATATTTGTCAAGGAGACATGAGAAAAGCATTGAACATAATGCAAGCCGCAGGAAGTATTGATAAAAAAGTTAATGAAGAACTTGTGTATAGTGTTTCAAGTAGAGCACGTCCAGAACAAGTACAAGAAATGATTTTACTTGCATTAAAAGGAGATTTCCTTGGAGCAAGAAAAAAACTTGATTACTTAATGTATGAACAAGGAATGTCCGGAGAAGATGTTCTACAACAAATTTATAGAGAAACACTAGCGCTCGATGAAAAACAATTACCAGAAAAAACTAAGGTAGAATTAGTTAATATTATTGGCGAATATGATTTTAGAATAACTGAAGGTGCTAATGAAAGAATACAATTAGAAGCACTAGTAGCACAATTTATGAAATTCAAGAAGTGAAAACAAAATGTCTTCAACCCCAAAAAGAAGACCCGCACGAAGAATTAAGATTAATTGAAAATTAGACTAATGCGCGAAAGAAAAATTCTAGTAAAAAAATCTTAAAACCATTCACTAATTCTTTTTTGTTGCATAAAATGAGAATAAAGTGCTGAACGCTTTTTGTAACGCGAAATTGGGATAGAAAGTTTGTTTGATAAGAAGTCAAGTGCGAGGGAAGAAGTTGAAAATTTTAGTGATTTTTGTTTGAGAGCATTCCTAACATTTTCCCTTATTTGCCAAACTCCGAGAGGAAGTTGATACCCTTGCCCAACTTCTCTAAAAACAATGCACGCTGCTTGTTTTTTTTCTTTAACCAAGTATTCTGCAACGCCAAGCCGAGCAGCAAAGTAAGCCCCTTCAACTTCCTCAGGATAACCCTTGAACCCTTTATTCAATTCATAGTCATGAGTTATTTTTGCGTCACTTAATTGAGGAGTCCAAACACCCCCAGGCATCCAAGATTCGAGTACCTCAAAAGCCCACGGATAAGGCATTAACATTACCCAAAAATTGTTGTCAAGATAATTAGAATGAAATAATTGGAAAGAATCTATTGTTTGGAATTGTTTTACTTTTTCTTCAACCAAATATTTTGATAAATTAGAATCAACTGCAGTAATTGCCCAACGCGTTGGAACAAGCTTGCGGTTCTTTTTCACGCCAAGGGCTCCTGATGAAAGAACTTTTGATAAAGAAGAAACAGGAAAATTGTGTTCAAATAAATCAATTAAAGCAGTATTTGATTTTGCATCAGTATCAGAATAAAATTTGTCAAGCTTTTTTGGAATCTTTGGATTGGATTCTAAATCAATTTTAAATAAACGAGCACTGGGGCCGAGTGGAGCAGAAAAAGAATCAAAAGAAAGGTTTTGTCTTGGTTTTTCTTCTAACTTTACATTAACATCAATAATTGATGAAGACATCGCAATTTCTTGAAAGTCTTGTAATTCGTAATTAGGGTTACGTGCTAAAGAAACCGACATGTTTTTGTAAGAACGAACCAAGGATTCTCTAAAATCAATTATTTTTTCTTGAGGTAAACCAAACCATTGTTCAGGCATATCTAATAAATCAGGGTTTTCTACAGGCAAAGAAGAAAGAGGAGCTACTGCTACTTTTGGATAATTTTGCCAAGAAACAAAAAAGCCAGGCGGACTCATTCCAGAAAAATCTTTGTCAACAATAATTGAATTCAGTTTTGATTGCTTTGATTGACGCTCGAGAATAGGACACTTTTTCAAACCACAAAGTAATTTGCCTTTACACTTAATACACAACTCGGGAGAAATCATTCAAGAAAACCTTTACAAATTTTTCGAGCCACTAC
>CAYLWD010000025.1:0-6324 GCA_964387305.1 uncultured archaeon | reverse complement strand
CCGCGCTGGCGAAACAGCGCATGCACAACTCGGGAGAAATCATTCAAGAAAACCTTTACAAATTTTTCGAGCCACTACAGCACTGCTGAAAGCAGTGCATAGAGTCAATCGTTCCGCGCTGGCGAAACAGCGCATGCACAACTCGGGAGAAATCATTCAAGAAAACCTAAGAGAACTGTAATTAAAAGAAAATAAAAACAAGCGCAAAGCGTTTTGCCACCAAAAATTTAATCAAATTTTACAAAACAATGACAATGTGCACAAAAATAGTTTTTTAAATCATTCACCAAAACCTTCTCTAATGGCTTTAAATAATTTAGTTGAAGAAGCAAAAAAAAATACACCAAAACGCAAAGCCCCTTCAGCCAACGGTGAAGTAAAAAACCTAATTGATTGTTCTGGAGCAAGACCAGAAATTATTAGACCCAGTGTTTCTTGGGAAGAATGCAAATATTTAAAGAATGGATTCGGGGAATACTATTGCCAAGCCTATTTATCTAAATGTGGAAAAACTGGTTGCAAAAAAGCTGTTAAATAGCTAAAAAAACAATAAACTAGCTGAAGAAAAAGCATTCAAACTATTTTTTAAAAAATTAAAACTTTTATTTATAGTTGAGCTCAAAGAAAGGATTATTAAAGCGTAAATGTCTTCTAAATACGAGCAACATGGCAGAAGATTATTTATCCCAATTAATGAAAGAGGTAAAAGAAAAAAATCCTGAGGATACTACAAAACAGATACAAAAAAAAGGAGCTAATAATCAAAAAAGTGTTGAAAAAAATAGGGGAGAAAAAATTGATTTGAACGAATCAATTCAAAAAAATATTAGTGCTGAAAAAAATTATTCAAGCGCAAAGAGTTTTGGAAAACATTTAGCTGAAGAAGAACAAATTGCTAGAGTTGTTCAAAACAAAGAAATTGACCAAGAAAAACTAAATACAAAAATAAAATCAACTCCAGAACTATCAAATGAAGAAGATGAAAAAAAAACTGATAACTATTCTACAATAGAACAAGAATTTAGTGGTACTCAAAAAATAGAAATTGATTCTTATGGGAAAGTAAAAATATTTAATATCCCAGGAAACCCTCTAAAGTTTTATTACGTGCCAACAATAAGGCCAACTCCGCAAGAAAGAAAAATAATTAATACTTTGAAAGAAGTTACTACTAGACTTATTTCTATTAGTCCCTTTAAAATTCGTGATCCTGAACAAAGAAGAATAATCTATAAACAAAAAGTAATTGAAGTATTGCAAAACAGTCCCTCCTTAAAAATACCTTCAGGGAGAATTGATTATTACGCTGACGCGGTTGTAAGAGAAATGGTTGGCTACGGTTTGATTGACGATTTAATTAAGGATGATAGGTTAGAAGAAATAATGGTTATTGCCCCAAAAAGGCCGGTTTATGTTTTTCACAGAGAACACGAAATGATGGTAAGTAATATTGAATTTATTGAAGAACAAGAAATTGAAGACCTCATTAATAGAATTGGGAGAGAAATTGGTAGAAGAGTTGATGTTGCTTCACCATTACTTGACGCTAGACTTTTGGACGGAAGCAGAGTAAATGCAACTATTCCCCCCGCGTCAATAAGTGGAGGAACACTAACAATAAGAAAATTCAAAGCAGACCCTTACTCAATAATTGATTTAATAAAAATTGGTACAATAAATGCTGAAGTAGCAGCATTTCTTTGGCTTTGTGTAGAAGGGATGGGTACACGCCCCGCAAACATACTAATTGCAGGAGGAACGGGTTCAGGAAAAACTACTTTACTTAATGTTCTAGCAACATTCATTTCTGATAGGGAAAGAATAATTACTATAGAAGACACTGCAGAACTAAGTTTAGCATTAAAGCATTGGATTAGAATGGAAGCAAGACCCCCTGGATTAGAAGGAACCGGAGAATTGAAAATGGATATTCTTGTAAAGAATGCTTTACGTATGCGTCCTGATAGAATACTAGTAGGAGAAATTAGACACAAAGAAGCATTCACTTTCTTCACAGCAATAAATACGGGGCATGATGGTGCACTTTCAAAAGATTCTCTTATTCAACTTTCTGACGGAAATATTGTTGAAATTCAAAAAATTGCAGAAAAATTTATGCAAAATCCAATAAAAGAAAAAAATTACGAGTTTGCTGAAATAAGAGAAGACGTGCTAGTCCCAAGCTTCAATAAAAGCACCCTCAAAATAGAGGATAAAAAAATTACTCGGGTTTGGAGAAAAAAAAATGATGAAGAATTAGTAAAAATAAAACTTAAATCAGGAAAAGAACTTTTACTAACTAATGATCACCCATTATATAAAATTTACAATGGATTACAGGAAATCGCTGCGGGAGATTTAAAGGAAGGCGACTGGCTCGCTACTCCAACAGCAATTGAAATAACTGGAAAAGAAAAAATAATCCAACCACAACTACTTGGAATGATTTATGGAGACGGACACGTTGGACATGAATGTATTGAATTTGTAAATAATGAAAATTCTCTTACAAAATCATTTGAACAATTTGCAAAAGAAATTACTCCCAACAAAGTTGTAATAAAAAATTACGGGACTTATTCAAGAGTAAAATTCCATGACAAAAAAATAATCAAAGAATTAAATGAAAAGTTCAATATTCCAATAGGCAACAAAACCAAAACATTCAAATTTGAAAAAGAAATTCTTTGCGGAGAAAACGATTCACTGGCAAAACTAGTCAGAGGATTGTTTGACTGTGAGGCTCACGTAAATTTGGAGGCTAATTGCATTCAATTTTCAACTTCAAATAAAGATCTTTCAAGAAAACTACCCTTAATATTACAACGATTTGGTGTAATGTCTTCAATTTATGCACAAAAAAAAGATGGGAAAGGAAACTTTGGGCCTTATTATAGAATTTCAATATATGGAAAAGAAAATATTACAAATTTTGAAAACAAAATAGGGTTTTCGCATGAAAAGAAAAAGCAAAAACTAATGCTTCTTTCAGAAAAATCTAAAAAAAGTCTTGACTTGTTTCCGAATATTTCAAAAATAATACGCGATGCTAGAGCAGAAGCAGGACTTAGTCAAACTGAACTTGGAGCAATGCTTGGAACCAAAACATGGAGCACAATATCTTCGTATGAAAACGAGATAAGAAACCCTTCACGAGAACAACTTCAAAAAATAAGTGAATTACTTGGGACTGAAACTGCAAAACAAATTAAAATAATGTCAGAATCAAATTTAAGATTTGAAAAAGTTGTTTCAATTTCAAAAGAAAAATACACTGATTATGTTTATGACTTAACTGTTGAAGGAAATCATAACTATATTACCAACGGAATTGTTGTTTCAAACTGCTTAGGAACTGTCCACGCTAATTCTCCAGAAGAAACTATTATTCGTGTAACTAATCCCCCTATGGAAGTGCCCGAAATAATGCTTTCAGGATTAGATTTTATTTTAATGGAACACCGTTACCACGATGCAAAAAAAGGAACTATTAGGAGAGTGAGTGCAGTTGCTGAAGTGAGTGGGAGTCTTGAAGGAGAAACAAAAACAAAATTAATTTACCAGCGCGACCCAGTAAGAGATATGTTAGAAAGAACATTAATTAATTCAGAATACGTGGCAATGTTACAAGCATTTACGGGTTCTACTAAAGAACAAATAGAAAAAGAGATAGATGATAGGAAAAAATTTTTAGAATATTTAGTGAAAAACAATATTAGGAGTTTCTCAGAAGTTTCTACCGCGACAAAAAATTTTTTAATAGAAAGAACGGAGCGTGCTGCCCGTGGGTGAAGCAAAAAAAGATTTTGAAGTTGACCAAGACGAAGTAAACAAAATAGTTAATTCTATGAAAAAAAAATACAGAGAAGAAGGAATGCAATTTGATGAAGTTTCTAGTACACTAAAAGAGTTAAGAGAAATAATTGCTGAAGATTCTTATTCAAAAGTTGAATTAAATACTGAAGAAGATTTAGCAACATTTAATTCAGGATTAATGAGGACCTTTGGAAAACTTTATTTACAATTCAAAAATTTTTTTGAACCAATCCAAAAAAAGTTGAAGAGCTCGCCAATAACAAGAGAATTGAGCTTCTATTTGTACTCCTCAAATATGCGTTACTCAACAAACCAATATCTCGCAATATCAAGTGCTGTTGGTGTACTTGGAACAATAATTGGTTTTATTTTAGCGATTATTATTAGCACAATTATTCTCAAAGGAAATATTGTTCTTGCATTACCAATAGCAGTTGTTTGTGGGTTTCTAATTGGACTAATTACTTTACTATTAGTTTTAAGAATTCCACAAATAAGGGCCCGAAGTATTGGAAACAATTGTTCCGTAGAATTACCTTTTGCATTAAGGCATATGAGTACAGAACTAAAAGCAGGAATGAGTTTGTACAAAACAATGCAAGCAATTGCTAGCTCGGATTATGGGGACCTGAGCGAAGAAATGGCTAGAACGGTTAATGAAATAGAACAAGGAACTGCAACACAAGTAGCACTAAAACACTTAGCGCTAAGAACACAAAGCAAGCCCCTAAGAACAACAACAATGCACATTATTCGTGCAATGAAAATTGGAGGAAACTTGTCAAATATTATGGCTGATATTGCGGAAGACGTTTCAGAGGATTTAAAATTAAGAATAAATGCTTTCGCACAAAGCATGAACCTAGTAGCAGTAGTATTTATTTTTATGGGAATTGTTTTACCTGTAGGAATAACTATTCTTGGAGCAATAAGGAACTCGCCAATTAGTTCATCAGGGCAAGACTTATTCAAAAGCATTCCATTAAGCCCCGTAGTTTTAATGTTCTTTTATGTAATAGTGATGCCCGCATTATTCGGAATATTAACTTTATTAGTTTATTTTACTCAACCAAAGATGTGATAAAAAAATGGATTTAGAAGAAATGATTGAAAAGTACACTTACTGGATGGAATTTAGTAAACTAAATTACCCCATACAATTGTGGTTAGCAGTAGCAATAGTTGTTCCACTAGCAATAGCAGCAGGAACTTTTTTAATTGGAATGTTGATTCTAAAAGAAGCAACTCTATTACCAATTGCATTCGGAATAGCTTCGTTCGTTCTAATCGCGGGTTACCCTTACATGAAAACAGAAGCAATTATTTCTTCTATTGAAAAAAACTTTTCCGACGCACTAAAACAAATGGCTGATACGCTAAAAGCGGGGGACACTTATGAGAGTGCATTACGCGAAGTAGTTAATTCTGATTATGGTAGATTATCCGAAGAAATGACTATTGCATTAAGGAGATTAGAGGAAGGTGAAAACTTTCAAACAGCATTACAAGGATTTTCGGATAGAATTGATTCGAGGCTAGTTAAGAGAACAATAACAATACTACTTGATTCGGTTAGAACCGGAGCTAGTTTATCTGAAGTACTAGAAGAAATTTCTGATGATGTTAGGGATTTCCAGAGGTTGAAGGAAGATAGGAAAGCTAATACAACAATGCAATTCTTGTTCTTATTATTAGCTGGAGGAATAATTGCTCCCGCAATTTTTGGGGAAGTTAATGCAATAATGGCGGTTTTTTCTAAAGTTTCTTTACAAATACTAACTGCTGCACAACAAATAGAAGCAAAAAAGATTTCGGATTTTATTCTATTATTAATCCAAGTTTATTTGATTATAGAAGTTGTTGCTACAGGAGTAATGATGTCATTAGTAAGGGAAGGAAAATTGAACAAAAGTGTTATATACATCCCATTATTACTATTAGTAGCATTCATTTCTTACTACGCCGCATCAATAGTAACGAAAGCGGTTGTAGCAGGAGTACTTTGAATAAAAGTAAAGTGCGAATGTAAAATAATAATGAATTTAAGTGATTTTTATGGAAGAAAGAGCACAAGTTAATTTAGAATACATCCTAATAATTGCTGGCGCAGTAATTATTGCTGCCGCGGTTGGTTTGTTTGTTAAGAGCACTGCACAAGCAAGTGCACAAGCCGGACAAGATGCTACTCAATAAAACTAAATAAAGCCACTAAACACCCCCCACAAAAGCCAAAACAAAAACCATTAAACAAAATTTAATCAAACTAATTAACAAACAAGCACTTCTTATAAAAAAGGCTTGGGAATACTAAAATGTAAGGCTTAAAAAGGACAAAATCGTTAGTTTTGACAGATTTTTGAGCTTTGTTAGAACAACAAAGCCAAAGAAAACGGAGGGATGATAATGTTTTCAAAAAAAGGACAAGGCGCACTAGAATACTTACTAATAATCGGTGCAGCAGTAATAATCGCAGTAATAGTAATCGCAGTAATAATGGGACTAACACAA
>CAYLWD010000024.1:0-9511 GCA_964387305.1 uncultured archaeon | reverse complement strand
CATTCTGAAGTAACCGCGCGGAACAATATCCCCAAAGCCGGTTGATGTTGCGGTAATAAAACTAAAGTAAGTTGACTCGAAGATTCCTTCTGAGGCTCTGTTTTGGGCTTGGTAGTATAGAAAGTTTTCTGAATCAGCCATGAAAGAATAAGCTAAACCAAAAATCAGTACAACAAAAACCCAAATAAATAAAATGTGGTAGAACCTTAGTCTGTCAAGCCAAGGCAGTGGTTTTTCAAAAACTTTTCCAGCAAAAGCATCAAGTTTCTTTGTGGTGGATTTAGAAAAAATTGTATTAATCAAAAAAACACCCCTATACCAAATTATTACAAAAATTATTAGAATAATTATTGCGAGATAGTTTATATTTGTTCGTGAAAAGAAAAGCAAACTTGTTCGGAAAAAAGAAATTGGAAAGTTTCAGATACAAAATTCAGGGTTTCTTCAAAAAAATTCCTTTAACTTCGGAGCGCACAACTTGGATTTGTCCAAGAATTAGCGTTTCTTTTTGTTGGTTTAATTCTAAAGTTTCAAAACCAACCCATTCAATCAGCCCCAGAACTTCTTTTTTATCAAAAAAATGTTGAATTACCCCATTATTTTTTTGTAAAGTTTTTTTCTCAACTTCTTTAAGACTTTTTTTCTTTTCCCTCAAATCGCCAACAGCAAAATCTTCAAATAATAAGGTTCCGCCTTTCCTCAAAACACGAAAAACTTCTTTGAAACACTTTTTTCTTTCCCTCAAAAACATTGCTCCGAGAGTATGATAACAAACTACTGTGTCAAAACTATTATTTTTGAAGGACAATTTAGTTGCATCTGCGTGGAGAACAGAAAGTTTTCCTTGTTCAATTTCTTTTACAAATTTCTTTTCAGCAAAACTCACAGCAATTTCAGAAAAATCAATTGCAGTAATTTTTTTTGCACCAGCACGAAGTAACCCTTGAATAGTTTTTCCATTGCCGGCCCCTAACTCTAGCACATTTTTTCCCTTCAAGAGCTTTTGTTGATCTGGTAAAAAGATAGTGAATTTTCTCCACCCCGATTCGTGCAATCGGTAATGTTCATTCCAAAACATTCTCTGCGTTTTTTTCATTGTATCTCACCAAAAAATTCTTCAAGAATGGTTTGCATCTCACTTATTGACTTAGATAAAGAAATCTTGTTCCTCAATTGAGCCGCTCCTTGTTGTCCTTTTGCAAAACCAATTAAACCTGGGCGAATATCATTAGGGCGTAAATTGTGTTTTCGAACAAGCGCAAAGTAAGTTTCGAATTCTTTAATAATCTCTTTTTTCGTTCTTTCAGGAACTTTTTCTCCAGCAAGCAAAGCATTTCCTTGACTAAAAAAGAAAGCATTCCCTATTGCCCCTCTTCCAATCATTTCAAAATCACAATTAGTTTCCTTCTTTATTTGTAAAACTTTTTCTGGAGAATCAATATCCCCGTTAGCAATTATAGGAACTTTCGATACTTGTTTCAATTCTTTTATTTTTGTCCAATCCGCTTTTCCTGAGTAACCATCAGAACCAAAGCGTGTGTGTAAAGCAATTGCTGAAGCGCCTGCATTTTCAGCTTGTTCAGCAACTTCCAAAAAGTTTTCTTTTTTTGAATCAATTCCTAAACGCATTTTTATTGCAATTGGTTTTTCTGTTGCACTCTTCATTTCAGAAATAATTTCTCTAACCAGCGCAGGATTATTCATTAACGAGACACCGTATTTTCCTTTAAACGCTTTTGGAACCGAACAACCACAATTCAAATCATATAAATCAAAATCAAAATCTTGATTTTTTTCAACAACTTGAATTGCTTTAGCAAAATCGGAGGGATTATTTCCAAAGAGTTGCAAAGCTACAGGTTTTTCTTTTTTAGTTGATGTAATCATTTTTTGTGTTCTCTTGTTTTTCATGCAAAGAGCTTTTGCTGAAATTAATTCTGTGCAAACAAGGGCTGAACCATATTTCCTACAAAGCGTTCTAAACGCAACATTAGTATAGTCGGCCATTGGCGCAAGAAACAATTCGCCACCAAGTTTGAGTTTACCAATTTTGTTCATTAAAATAATAGTGTGAAAAATAAGGTTAAATTACTATTTCTTTTCATCAATTGAAACAACTGCATCTACTGCAAAACAATTATTCTCAGTAACCATTACTGGATTCAATTCAAATTCTTTTATTTCAGGATAAGTTACTGCAATTTTTGCCACGGTTTTTATTAATTGTTTTAACCCGCCTACATCGTATTTCTTTTTTGTTCTAGCCCCGAGCAAAATCTTTGTGCCCTTAACCTCCGCAAGCATTTCGTCAATGTCCTCATCAGTTAGAGGTGTAATTTTTTGTGAAAAATCCTTCATTACTTCAACAAAAATTCCTCCAAGCCCAAAAGTAATTACTTTACCGAACTCAGTAGTAATAAATGAAACTAGAACTTCTTGCCCCACAATGCTTTCTTGAATTACTAACCTAGGCTTGTATTTTAATTCTAAAAGTTTTGAAACCATTTTTTCATAATCTTTTTCAAGTTCTTCTTTACTTTGAATATTAATTTTAATTAAACCCCGATCTGTTTTGTGAGGCAAACCAACTGCTGACTTCAAAACAACAGGAAATTTCATTTTATTAAAATCAAGTTCATCTATTTTTGAAAAGAAAATTGTTTTTGGAATAGTCAAACCAAATTCATCAAGTAAAGAAAATGATTCTTCTAGTGATAAAACAGATTTTCCTTTCATCATTTTTCTTGTTGGCGGATAAGCAAATGATTTTTGTTCAGTTAATCGTCTCTTTTTCTTTCCATCAAAATACTCTTGAAAACGAGAAAGTGCTTTTATTCCCCTTTCAGGAGTCTCATATTCTACAATTCCGTGTTCACTCAAATATTTTCTAGGATGACTCAATGCAGTTCCCCCAATAAAAGAACAAATAATTGGTTTGTGTTTATTCAATTCAACAACAACATCAGCAACCCGTTCAGGATCCGTCATACTTTGTGGAGTAAGTAAAGCATAAATTATGTCAACATTATTATCATGTTGAAGCATTCTGATTGCAGTTTTATAGTCAATTGGTTTTGCATCCCCAATTAAATCTAATGGGTTCCTCGCGTGAGGATTAATTGTTTTAACAGCTTCAAGTGTTTTTAGAGAAAAATCTGGTAAAGGGAAACAATGTTTCGACGCAGAGTCAGCTACTATTACTCCCGGCCCGCCAGCATTAGTTACTACAGCTAAACGAAAACCCTTTACCTTAGTAAGTTTTGACAATAATTTTGCCATATCAAAAAAGCCTTCAATAGAATTAACTCGCAAAATATTTGATTTCTTACAAGCAACAGTAAAAATATCATCATCAACAGCCATTGCTCCCGTATGAGAAGACGCTGCTTTTGCTCCCGCAGGAGAACGCCCTGCTTTTATGAGAACAATAGGTTTTTTTTTCGCGAGTCTTGTTGCAGCGTGCAAAAATTCTTTCGAATTCTTTACTGACTCCATGTAAACAAAAACCGATTTTGTCCTAGGATCATTTTCTAAATAAGAAAAATAATCGCATTCAGACATAAAGGATTTATTTCCAGTCGAAATAAATTTACTAAAACCAATTCTTTCTTGCCTAGCCCAATCAAGTATTGCCGTGCATAATGCTCCACTTTGTGAAACAAGCGCGATTGAACCTTGCCTTGGAAAGTTTGCTGAAAAAGAAGCATTCAACCCATTCTCAGTATTAATTACTCCAAGAGTGTTTGGCCCAATTACATTCATTTTGTTTTCTTCAACAATTTTTTTTACTTGCTCTTCAAGCTTTTTTCCTTCTTCCCCAGTTTCAGAAAAACCAGCAGTAATTATTATTGCATTTTTTATATTCTTTTTAGCACACTCTTGAATTACTTTTGGAACAAATTGTGCAGGCACAACAACAATTGCAACATCAATATTTTTTTGTACATTAAGAACAGAAGAATAAGCTTTCAATCCCTGAACTTCTTGTTCCTTAATATTTATTGGATAAATATCGCCACTAAAATCAGCATCAATCAAATTTTTTAGAACATCAAACCCAACTTTTCCAGGAGTATTTGATGCACCAATAATTGCTACGCTCGAAGGATTAAATAATTTTGATAAATCCATAAAAAAACCTAATTTAGTTTCACAATATTTGTTTACTTATAAGTCTAGTAAAAGACAATACTACTATTAAAAGAATACTAATATTAAAAGCTTCGCTGTTAATTCACATATGCAACAGTTTTGCTTAGCTTATTCGAAAAATGACCCTGCAGGAACATTAATAGCTCAAAATATAAAACGCCTTGGCTTGCCGTCGTGGGCTTCTCTCCACGCTTTCAAGGAAGACATTATTTATGTTGACCCTGAAGCAGTAGAAGAAAAAAACATTATTTTTCTTTCAAAGCACCAAAGCGCTGCAGGAATTAAAACTCTAACAGTCCACAGCATTGGAAATTTTGGCAAAGCAGAATTTGGTGGTGAAGATAGAAAACTTTCTGGCACACTCCCAAACATTTGTGGAAATTATTTGTGCGCACTCAATGAAAAAAATTCTTCACAAGAATTAATTCACCAAGGATTCAATGTTTCTCTTGAAGCGACTCACCACGGGCCTTTCACTGAAAAGAATTGCTTATTTATTGAAGTGGGCAGTTCAGAGAATGAATGGAGCAATGAATTAGCCGCGAAAATTGTTGCAGAAACTGTTATTGAAACAACAATGAGAGAACAAACGCTTGAAAAAAACGAGGACAAAATAGTAATTGGTTTAGGTGGGGGGCATTATTCTCCAGAGTTTACTAAACTCTCACTCCGCAAAAATTATTGCTTCGGGCATATTTGCGCGAAATATGCGCTTGCTGACTTGAATGAAAAGTTACTCTCGCAAATGATTACAAAAAGCAAAGCACAAGAAATTGCTTTGGATTGGAAAGGATTAAAAGAACACAAAGAAAAAGTTTTGAAGTTGTGCTCTGCAACAGGATTGAAAGTTGAGAGAGTACAAAATTTGTTGAAATAATTAATTAAAAGCACTAAAACAATTAGTTAAATCAATAAAGCAATTAGTTTTTTGTTATAATCCTAATCTCATTCTTTGACTGTGGAATTATTTGAATTTTTGAACCTTTCTCCAAAGAATAATATTCTGATAAATCAGAAGGCAAGGTTATTGCAAGCGAACCCCCTGTTGAAATTATTTGTCTTGAAAAATTAAACCCACTCTTAGCATTGCGCAGAGCTTTGTCAACAATTTTGCCTGTAGCAAATTGTTCTTTACATTTTTCACACTCATAAATAGGATTATCTTTTAATGAAATAAATCCATTAAAAAAATCTAAATTAGTTTTTGAAAGAACAGCCTTGCCTGAGCAAATTGGACAATTTATTTTTGTTTTAAAAACCATAAATCAACATCTCCAGCATTCGATTCCCATAAAGTAATTACTATAATCGTTTTGTTATCCTCTGCTTTGTGAACTGTAAAAAATTTTTTTGCAACTAACCCAATTGTCTCAAATTTTTCTTTTTTATATAATTCATCAAAACCTTTTGAAATTCTAACTTCCTGTTTTTTTACAAATACTTCAAATTCGGTTCTTGAAAAGCCATAAAGCAACGCACGCTCTACAAACCTCTCAAGAGCATGCCTTGTCCAAATAATGTTCACTACAAAATCACTATAAATCTATCTACAAGAAGAGAATTTAAGGATATTCTTCTAAACTTGTGGGTTGAGAACGAGAATTAGGTTTTTCACTAGCTTTCTTCAAATAATATTCCTTGAATACTATTCCGTTTGATTCAACGAGTTTATATTCTTCCCCTGATTTTTCTAATTCTACTAAAGCACAATCATCAACCGAAGCAACTTCTTTTCCTATTGTATCAGCGAGTATTCGCCTAATTGGACCAGAGTGTGTAACGATAAGACAATTAGCGTCAGTCGCGTTAACCACAAAATGAAACGCACGCACTACCCTGTCCTTGAATTTTTGGTAATCTTCCGAACCCTTGACGCTGTGTTGAGGGGATTTTTCTTCTAATTCTTTTACCTCAAAAGGAAATTGTTCTTTCGCTTCCGTTTTGGTTAATCCTGACAATACACCATAATTGTTTCTCTCGCGAAAATTGCCTATTATTTCTAATCCAACATTAATTTTTTTTGAAATTATTTCCGCGGTTTGTTCTGCCCTCTTTTTTGAGCTCGAATAAATAACCGAAATGTTTTTTCCAACCAGTTTTTCAGCAAGAGTGGTGGCTTGTTCAACTCCCTTCTCGGTTAATTCATCATCATAGTCTCCGCCGTAGCGTTCCTCTATGTCCCCAGTTGTTTGCCCATGTCTAACAAGGAATATTTTCATAAAATCGCCTCCTTTGATTAATTGAAAAAATTAATTTAGAAAAGAGTGTCAAAAATCTTTTTGCCGTCGTTTTCTTCTAAGAATTTGTAGCGCGCATCAACGTAAGTTTGAATTTTTTTAATCAAATCAGGAGTCAAGTGCTTGAATCTTCCTTGAATCATTAAATAATTCTCTACAGGTTCGCGTTTCTCTGGTTTGTCATTCATTGTTAGTACTCCCTCAATAATTTCGTACAAAGGATAAGTTCCTGTAGCATTAGCTTTGCGTGCAACCTCAACAGTATTTGATGAATCTATTTTCCATCCAGGAATACACGGAACAAAAACCGAAATAAATGTTGGTGAATCATAAGTAAGTGCTTTCTTTACTTTCCTATTCAAATCCGGCAAGTCAAGAATTGATGCGGTTGCAACGTACTTTATTCCGTGTGCAGCAACAATAAATGGTAAAGGTTTTTTTGGTTCTTGTTTACCGTGAATAACTTTCCCTGCTGGAGAAGTTGTTGTTGCAGCGTAAGGAAACGTTGCTCCGCTCCGTTGTATTCCAGTATTTTGATAAGCCTCATTATCAGTAGCAATGTACAAGAATTTTGTTCCGCGTTCTAGTGCTCCACTGAGAGAACCAAACCCAATATCAAAACTAGCACCATCCCCGCCAATTGCAACTACATTAGTTTCTTTGTCTCCCTTCATGTCGAGCGCTGCTCTTACTCCAGAAGCAATTGCTGAAGCATTCTCGAAAGCACAATGCACCCACGGAACTTCCCACGCTGTTTCAGGATAAGGAGTCGAAACTACTTCCATGCAACCAGTTGCTTGCACTATAATTGTTTTTTCTCCAACTGCCTTCATTATGTGTCTCAAAGCAATCGCTTCACCACAACCCGCACAAGCCCTGTGTCCCGAAGCAAACAATTCTTTTTCTTCTACACCGAAAATCATTTCATCACCAAATCAAAAATAAAATTACAATAACCATTTTCCTTCTTTTCCGCTCATTATTGTTTCAATCGCATCAATTAATCTTTTCTTATCAATATCTCTTCCACCTAATCCAGCAACAAACCCCTCTACTTTTATTCCTGAACCATAGAGTGCTGACTTTACATCATTAGTTAGTGCTCCGCCAAAACCTATGCTCGCGTGCCTATCAATTACAGCAACTGCTTTCAAATTTTTACAAACATTCAACAATTCTTTTTTTGGGAAAGGACGAATTGTTTTTAATTTAATTAAACCAACTTTTTTTCCTTGCTTTTTATATTCTTCAATAACAACACGAGAAGTTCCTACTGCAGTTCCAACCGCAATTATTGCGTACTCTGCACCACTCATTTCAATTAATTCCATTAAACCGTCACCATATTTTCTACCAAATTTTTTTGAGAACTCTTCGTTCACTAAGGGAATTTCTTTTAGTGCTTCTTGCATTGCTTCTTCCATTTGTTGGTGGAATTCAAAGTAAGCATCAGGGAAAGCAATTGGTCCGAATGTTTTTGGGTTCTTTGTATCAAGAAAATCTTTTGGTTTGTATTCGGGCAAGAATTCGTCAACATTTTTTTGTTCCTCTATTTGTACGGGTTCAAAAACGTGGCTCAAAGAAAAACCATCAATACAAACCATTACTGGTAAAGAAACTTTTTCTTTCTCTGCTAAACGATAAGCCATTATGATTGTATCAAAAGCTTCTTGGCTTGACTCACAATATAATTGAATCCAACCCTGGTCGCGTTCACTCATAGTATCAGAATGATCGTTCCAAATATTTATTGGACCTGATAAAGCTCTATTGGCTACCGCCATTACTGCTGGGAAACGCATAGAAGCAACTATTGGTAAGATTTCGTGCATCAACGCCACTCCTTGTGATGCGGAAGCAGTGAATGAGCGCATTCCTGCTGCGTAAGAACCGAATACAGCACTAATTGCAGAGTGTTCTGACTCAACATGAATCATTTTTGCATCCATTTCTCCGTTAAAAATAAATTCGCTAATTCTTTCAGGAACCAAAGTGCTTGGTGTAATAGGATACATTGGCAATACTTTGGGACGACACAATTTTACTGCATGAGCAATCGCATCTGCTCCCGAAATAACTACTTTTTCTACCATAAAAATCACAACATTATTTTCAAAACACACTCAATTATTTTTCTTCCACAGCATAACTAATCGCTTTTACGGGGCATTCTTTTTGACAAATTAAACACCCTTTACAATAATCGTAATTTACTTGGAAATTTCCTTTCTCGTCCTTGTATATTGCAGCATCTGGACAATACGCCCAGCACTTTCCACACTTAATGCACTTAGCTTGGTCAATAGTTGGTTTGAATGTTCTCCAATTACCTGTTTTATAATTTTTTGTTGAACCAGGTTCGCGAATAACCGCTCCTTTAGTAAATTTTTCTTTTGTATTTAATATTTTTTTTACTAAACCTTTTTTATCAACCATAATAACCACTAAACTATTTGCTCGCCTCAAAAACTTTTCTTACTGCAGTAACGTTTTTTTCAATCATTGGGCCTTTCGAACCCATTTGTTGTTTTATTGCTTCTTCTAAAGCTTTTATTGAAACCTCATTAGTAAATCCAGCGAATGCTCCAAGCATTGCTATATTCACAAAAGGTTTTCCAATTACATCTAAAGCAATTTTTGTTACATCAACACACTTTACTTTAACTTTCGAATCAACATTCAAGCCCTTTATTTCTGAAGGCTTTTTGCTAGTATTAATTATAACCATTTTAGTAATTTTTTGGTCGAGTGATGAAAGCAAAGTTGAATCCAAAATAATCGCGTACTCCGCTTCGTAAACGTGTTCGCGTAAATCAATTTTTTTATCATCAATCCTACAAAAACTCTTTACAGGAGCCCCCATTCTTTCTACACCAAAATTAGGGAATGCTTGGGAGTGTTTACCATCCTCAAAAGCCGCAATAGCCAGAACACGCGAGCTGGTAACAGCCCCTTGTCCGCCTCTCCCCAAAAATAATATTTGTTTCATTTAATCAACAGTAAAGTATGGGTTCAAGCATTTATAAAAGTAATTAGGGCAAAAATAAAGCTCCAAAAAACCATAATATTTAGAGTTTAATCCTCGTGCATATGATTTTATTTGAGGCTAAAAGTGAAGCTAA
>CAYLWD010000023.1:0-9921 GCA_964387305.1 uncultured archaeon | reverse complement strand
TAAAGGGTTTTTAATTTAAGTTGATTTTTATGGATTTGGAAAGAAGTCATTTTGCTGAGTGTGCTACTAAAGTTGGGCAAACAGTTAAGGTTGCTGGTTGGGTTCAAGAGAATAGAAATATGGGCGGTTTGCGCTTTTTATTGCTTAAAGACAAATCAGGATTGCTTCAAGTTACTGTTGTTCGTGATGAGGCATCTGAAGAAATAAAAAAGGCTGTTTCAGGGCTTACTAGAGAATCAGTTGTAGAACTTATTGGTGAGTTAAAGAAAAGTGAGAAGGCTCCAGGGGGAGTAGAATTAATTCCAAAATCATTTATTGTTATAAACAAAGCTGATTCTCCAACCCCGATTGAT
Organism: uncultured archaeon; assembly: GCA_964387305.1. GTDB lineage: Archaea > Iainarchaeota > Iainarchaeia > Iainarchaeales > JAAZKV01 > CAYLWD01. Next base: position 9,568 of record CAYLWD010000023.1, on the reverse strand, counting down.
ACTTCTGGAAAAATAAATTCGGATTTGTCAAAGCGTCTTGATAATCGTTTTCTTGATTTAAGGAATCAAAAAAGTTTAGCAATTTTTAAGGTTCGGAGTAAGATGTTCAAGAGTTTTGTGGATTATTTTGATTCACACGGATTTACTAATATTAATACTCCAAAAATAACTTCTGCTGGGGCGGAGAGCGGGTCAGAGTTGTTTCCGATAGTTTATTTTGATAAAGAAGCTTTTCTTTCACAATCCCCCCAATTATATAAACAGATGATGGTTTGTGCTGGTTTTGAACGGGTTTATGAAATTGCACCAGTGTTTAGGGCAGAAAATTCAAACACTCCTCGACACCAAACTGAATTTACCGGGATTGATTTTGAAATGGGTTTTATTAAACACACTTCAGATATTATGGATTTTATAGATGGGTTATTTACTAGTGTTATTTCTGATTTGAAGGAAAAGTGTAGTGAAGAACTAGCTCTTTGGAATATTAATTTAGAAATTCCAAAAAATATTCCTCGTATTACTATGAGTGAGGCTAAAAAACTTTTAGCAGAGAAAGGAAAAATTATTTCAGAAGATGAGGACTTTGACCCTGAGGGAGAAAAACTGGTGGGACAAATTATAAAAGAAAAATATGATAGTGATTTTGTTTTTGTAACAAATTATCCAGTTGGTAAGCGCCCATTTTATCATTTTTATAATGCTGATGGTAAAACAACTGATGCATTTGATTTGCTTTGGAAAGGTGTTGAGATTGCTACTGGTGGACAGAGGGAACATAGATATGATATTTTGAAAAAACAAGCAAAAGAAAAGGGAATTGATTTTGATTCAATGGGTTGGTATGCTGACTTGTTCAAGTATGGGGCGCCTCCTCATGGGGGAGTTGGGTTTGGATTAGATAGGTTAGTTCAAAGACTGTTTGATTTTGATAATGTTCGAGAAGTTGTTCTATTGCCAAGGGACCCAATAAGAATAACTCCCTAAAAACCTTTTAATTTTCATTATTCTAGTGTTATTGTATGGCTAATATTACTGTGGATAAAGAACTCATTAAGAGGGTTGCAAGAAATGCGCGTCTTTCTCTTTCAGAAGAAGAAATAGAAAAATTTACTCCCCAAATAAAAGAAATCATTCTTGAATCGTTTAACAAACTTGATGAGCTTGATGTGAGTAAAGAGAAACCTAGTTTTCAACCAGTTGAAGTGAAGAACTCTTTCAGAGCTGACAAAGCGAAACCTTCACTAACCCAAGAAGAGGCTTTGCGTAATGCTAAACCCGAGTTAAAGGAAAGAGGTTTTTTCAAAGGACCAAAAGTAGTGTGAATTTATTGAATTAATTTTGTGTTTAATTAAATTTTTTTGGTGTTGGTTGTGAAGAAAGAAGAAACAGTTAGGTTTTTTGTTGGGCAAGCAAAAAAAGATTTTTCTCTCGTAGAAAAAAACTTGCAGCAAGCAATTAGTGATGTGAAAACTTCTCAATCAAGGGAACTAAATTTTATTGAAGAGTTTGACGAGCAAGACGTTTTGAATCAATTAGACTTTTTGAAGAAAAATAAATCAAAATTTGTAAACGGAAAATTATTAGGGGTTCCAATTACAGTTAAGGATGCGATTTGTGTTAAGGGAATTGAATCAAAAGCGGGTTCAAAAATTTTGAAGGGATACGTTCCTTTGTTTGATGCTACTGTTATTGAGCGATGCAAAAAAGAGGGCGCAATTATTTTAGCAAAAACTACTCAGGACGAATTTGGTTTTGGTACTTTTGCAACCAATACTTTAAAGGTTCCAAAGAATCCTTTTGATTCTTCGCGTTCGTGCGGGGGTTCTTCTGGAGGCGGAGCAGGTTTTACAGTATTCACTTCTGCTTTTCATTTGAGTTTAGGTGAAAGCACTGGGGGAAGTATTGCTTGTCCTGCTTCTTTTTGTGGGGCAGTTGGTTTTACACCCACGTATGGTTTGGTTTCTCGTTATGGTTTAATTGATTATGCTAATTCGTTGGACAAGATTGGTTCGTTCGGCAGGAATGTTGATGACTCTGCGTTATTGCTTGAAGTAATTGCTGGAAAGGATGAAAAGGATTCAACTTCGTTAGGAAAAGGTTTTTCTCCGAGTGATGTTGAGGTTAAGCGCGTTGGTTTTGTGAAAGACTTTTTTGATAATTGTGATTCTAATGTGAAGCTCGTGGTAAAGAAAAAAATTGATGAACTCAAAAAGTTTTGTCAAGTTGAAGAAATTTCTCTTCCATTGAACGTAAAGTATGCTCTTGCAGCTTACTATATTATTGCTACTAGTGAGGCTTCAACTAATTTAGCAAAACTATCTGGTTTGCGTTATGGTGTTCAGAGTGAAGTGAGTGGAAAATATTTTGATGATTATTATTCTGAGATTAGGAGCAAAGAATTTGGTGCTGAAGCTAAACGCAGAATTATTCTTGGAACGTTTGCACGAATGTCTGGTTATCGTGATGCTTATTATTTGAAATCAATGCGTGTGCGCACAAAATTAATTAATGAGTTTAATAATGCGTTCAAACGCTTTGATGTGCTCGTTTTTCCAACAATGCCTGTTGTTGCTCCGCGCTTTGATGAGATTGAAAAACTTTCTCCGTTACAAAACTTTGCAATGGATTTGTGTACTGTACCTTCTAACCTTGCGGGTTTGCCTCACTTGAGTATTAATGTGGGGTTTGTTGATTCTGGTGCTTCGGATTCTGGTTCAGTAAAAAAAGTTCCTGTTGGTTTAATGATAGTTGCTCCTCATTTAGGGGAAGACAAACTTTACTCGCTTGGAAAGGTGATTGAGGGTGAGTGAAAATATTCAAAGTGCAAATAAAGAACTCAAAACAATTATTGGTTTAGAGATTCATGCTTACTTGGATACTGAATCAAAACTTTTTTGTTCTTGTCCGACTGTTGCGTCTGAACCAAATTCTGCGTGTTGTCCTATTTGTTTGGGACATCCAGGAAGTAAGCCTGTGCTTAATGAGAATGCAGTGGGGTTAGCAACAAAAGTTGGTTTGGCTTTGAATTGTAGTATTGCTAAAGAATTTTTTTTTAGTAGGAAAACTTATTTTTATCCTGATATGTCAAAGAATTTTCAAATAACTCAATATGAAGTTCCGATTGCAGGAAAGGGTTTTGTTGAATTACCTTCTGGAAAAAAAATTAGAATTAGACGAGCGCACTTGGAGGAGGATCCTGCTGCGTTGGTGCACGAAAAGGGTATGAGTAAAAGTAACTCTGTTTTAATTGATTATAATCGTTCTGGTTTAGCTTTAATAGAAATTGTTACTGAACCAGATTTGGATTCGCCCAAAGAGGCGAGAGAATTTTTGAATACTATTGAAAATATTTTGTTTTACTTGAGTGTTTTGAAACCAGATAATACGTTGAAAGTAGATTGTAATGTTTCTATTGAAGGCAATAATCGTGTTGAGATAAAAAATGTTTCTGGTTTTGCTGCTGCTGAGAAAGCATTGAGTTTTGAGTTGATTAGACAAAAGCAAGAATTGCGTTTGGGTAGAACAATTGAGCAACACACGAGAGCATTTGATGCTGATACTGGAAGTACTATTGCACTTAGAAAAAAAGAAACGGAAGAAGATTATGGGTATATTTTTGACCCTGATTTGGTTAGTGTTTCTTTGAGTGATGATTTTGTTGATAAGGTTAGGAAAGGAATGCCTGAACTTCCCAGCGCGAAGGCTAACCGTTTTGTTTCAGAATATAATTTGTCGGAGTATGATGCTAAAGTTATTTGCTCGAATTTTGAATTATCAAATCTTTACCAAACAGTAATTGACTTGAAGGCTGAGCCAGTAATTTCTGCTAGGCTCTTGACGAGGGAATTGCTTGCAATATTGAATCATGACTCGCTTGAATTAAGAGAAGTAAAAATTTTGCCTAAAGAAATTGTTGAACTTGTGGAATTGATTGTTAGTGGAAAGGTTTCTGACAAGAATGTTAAGTTAGCAATGATTAATTATATTGGTGCTGAAGGAAAACATGATTCGCCAAAAGAATTTTTAGAGAAAAATAATTTGTTAATCTCTGAAGCAATTGATTTAGAAAAAGTAATAACGCTAATTCTTGGACAAAATCAGGCTGCTGTCCAAGATTATAAAAAAGGTAATTTAAAATCCTTCAACTTTTTGTCAGGTTTAGTTATGCGCGAAACCAAAGGTGCTGTTGATCCTAAAAAAGTTCAGGAATTGTTGAAACAAAAACTTGAGGGGTAATTTTGAGTAACGATTCTATTAGTAATTCATTTTTTCCTAAATTAGATTTTTTGTTTAAAAAAAATTTTTTGTTTACTTTAGCTTTCATTAATATTATTGCTGCACTTTACAGCATTTCTTATTATTTACCACAACTCTCGAGTGTTCCTCCTTTGTTTTGGTTCTTTACAATAGATTGTCCTTTCTATGCTTTTCTTTTTGGAATTAATTTAATTCTTTTAGCACTTGGAAAATCCAACAAATTTCTTGCATTTATTTCTATTACAGGTTCAATTAAGTATGGTTTGTGGACTATTTTTATTCTATATACTCACGGAGTTTTCTTTTCACAATTCTTTTTTATCTTCACCCATCTTTTATTAATTCTAGAAATATTTTTGTTCTTCAAGCTTTTTGGTTTTGAATTCAAGCACCTCATTTTTGGATTAAGTTGGTTTTTATTCAATGATTTCTTAGATTATTTTGTTGGGATTCACCCTTTTTTTAATACTGCTTTTTTTATTGAAGTTGCCTTGTTTTCAGTGTTTTCTACTATATTTATTTCTTTTTTTGTTTTTCATTTTTTCAATAAAAAACCAAATTTTGCAATCTTCAAAAAAGCCAATGTTTTTAAGCCTAAAAGCAATTAGTTTGTATTATCTTGTAGGTTATAATTATGTATGAAGGAATCGAAGAAAGTTCTGAATTGAATTCTGGAAAAAAATTTATAGTTCCTATTTTGTTAATTATTTTTGTAATTATTTTTGCTTTAGCGTTTTTTTTTATTTATACTCAAACAAAAGTAACTTGTCCTGATGGTACAAGAGCTTCTTCTCTTTCTGATTGTCCTTGTCCTGATGGTTGTTGTATTGGTGAAACAAAATACTCCTTAAAAGAATGTGCTGACAATTTTGTTTGTATTGATGGAACTTGTAAAGATCCTACTGCTCAATTTGAGAAAGGGGATTGTCCTTATGCTTGTTGTCTTTCAAGTGATTCTTTTTATAGTTCAAAAGACTGTGCTACTGGTTTGCAATGTTCTTCAAACCAATGTATTACCCCACTAAAAGATTGTACTACTAGTTGTTGTCAAGCAGATGATCCTGTCTTTAAAGCAAAAGCTTGTTCAACAGGATTTACTTGTAAAGACAATAATTGTGTTTCAAACAATGTTCTACAAGCTTGTACTTTTGAATGTTGTTCAGCTAATGATAAGAACTATTTGAGAAAAGATTGTTCTATTGGGAAATATTGTGTTGCACATAAATGTGTTCGCAGTAGTAGTGGTTCTGGGGGAGGGGGTTCTACACCTTATTGTGGAGATAATTCTTGTAATGCTGGCGAAACCTATTCTACTTGTTTAACCGATTGTCCATTGAAAGAGTGTAATGCTGAATGTTGTTCTTCTTCGTTAGGTTTTGTTCAAAAAGATTGTGATGCTGGCAAAGAGTGTGTTGAAGGTTTTTGTAATTATATAAAACAAGAGTGTCCTAATGAGTGTTGTTCTAATGAACCACAATATTTTGACAAAACTTGTTCAAGTTTCATTGGGTATAATAGAATTTGCGAAGCAGATAGTACGTGTATTGTGGATTGTTCTAATGATTTGTTTTGTTTGAAAGCAATGCTAGCTAGTTGTTTTAAGGCAAAAGGGGTTGTTGAAAATGTTTCCGAGAACTATTCTGTTCGTGTTTCGGGTTTGAATGATGACTTGCAGTGCAGTTATAATTCTGAAGTAGTTTCTTCAATAAACACTTCATTAATTGGAAAAAGTGTTTTTTGCACTATTGATTATCTTGCAGTTTCACTTGATGTGGAGGCAATAAAGAATATTTCTTCTGGAAGTGTTCCTTCACAATACAATAATTATATTTACTGTTCGGGTTCTTTGCTCGAGGGGAGTTGATTTAAATGAGTGAATTAATTGAAAGAATAAGTTTATTTGCACTTAGTGTGCTTGTAATAGCAGGAACGGTTTTTGCTGCGCCTTGGGACCCTTTGCGTCCTGTTGCAGAATTTTTAACCCAAGTTGAACCCATAATAATGATTGTTGTTCTCCTAGCATCAGCAGCATTATTGGTTCTGGCAGTACTTGCCTATAATAAATCAAAATCAAAGAGATTAATGCTTGTTGCGCTTGCATTTGGATTATTCTTTTTGAAGCTGTTATTAAACTTCATTGATTTAGATGCTTCTCCAGGGCGTTTCATGAATCCGGCGATAATGGGCTTTTTTGATTTAGCTGTTTTAGTTGTTTTATTTTATGCGTTAATCAAAAAGTAATTTTTGTTAGAAAATGTTTTTTGAAGAATAATTGAGTTTTATGTGAAACAATTTTGAAGAGTAAGTGAGTTTTATGCGAAATAATATTGATACATTAGATGATGCAATAAAGCTGGACTCTCGTGAAAAGATTTTTTCTATAATTGGTGAGAACCCAGGATTACATTTTCGTGAGGTTCAACGTCGTGCAGAGATTGCTACTGGCGCATTACAATACCACTTGGATTATTTGAAAAAAAAGCATTTAATTCGCGAAGAAAAGGTAGGAAAATTTTCTCGGTTTTATTCTATTCGTGCTCCTGAAATTAATACTCAATTAATGTCATTACTTCGCCAAGAATCTGTTCGTGCAATTGTTTTGTTTTTAATGAAGAGAAGGAGAGCAACTCTTCCACAAATTGCTAAAGAAATTACTTTGAGCGTCTCAACAACTGGCTTTCATTTACAAAAATTACTTGAATCCCAAGTTGTTCTAGAAAAAAAATATGGACGCAAGAATTATTATTTTTTAGCCAACAAAGATGCGGTTCTAGAAATGTTTGTAACTTACAAAGATAGTTTTCTTGATACTTTGGTGGATAGTTTTGTTGATTTGTGGGAAAAAGAATTGGTTAGATAGTTTAGTCTTCTAAGTTAGGGAAGGTAGTTCTTTCAAGCGAAAAGCGTTTTAATGTCTTTAGTTATAATATTTGAATGAAACACTCAATAATTGTTTTTCGTCACGGAGAAGTTTTTTCTGATGGAGACAAAATTTTTTGTGGTTGGTTAAATCTTCCACTCACAAAAAAAGGTGAATCTCAATCAAAAAAACTTGCTTTAAAAATTGCTAAAGAAAAAATTGATTATGGTTTTTGTTCTGATTTGCTTAGAAGCAAACAAGCCTTACTTGAAGTACTTTCTTTTCACCCTAAAGCAAAAGTTATTGTGAGTCACCGTTTGCGTGAACGCAACTACGGAGTATTAACTGGATACAATAAAACAAAGTTTAGCAAAAAATTTCCTGGGTTTTTTAATCATGTTCATCGAGGGTATACGGCGATTATTCCAAAGGGAGAAGATATTCATGATGTTGCGAAACGGGTTATTCCTTTTATGAATGATTTAATTACTTTCATGCAACACGAGAAATGTGATGTTGCAATTAGTGCTCATACTAATTCGATGCGCGTGATAATTGCTTATCTTGAAAATAAGCCAATAAGTGATTCAGTGCGTTTGAATCACGATCCTGAGAGCTACAAGAAATATGTTGTTGAGTTTGATTGAATTTTTAGAGTTTGAATCCTGCCGCAACTAGTATAGGAAAAATAATAGTCGCTTCTCCCCAAACTTTTACAGTATTATCATCAGGAGTTGCTTTTCCCCAACTCTTTGCTTCCTCAGGATTTGCGCCTGCATTACTTCCTTCTCCTTCGTACCCTGTGTTAATGTAAATAGTATAATCAATTCCTTCTCTAATCATAAATGCATTCATTATGTGGTGTTTTGGTACAGAACCGCCAATAATAATTGCTCCTGATTTTTTATCTTCTAAAACTTTGTCGTAAAGTACTTCAACTTCTTTAATTAAATCAATTTTGAAATCCTTGTGATTCTTTTTGAACAAATAAATATGATCTCCGATTGCTCCATCAGCTAGCGGAACACAAAGCAAAGAGATTTTGTTTTTCTGTGCCCAATAAACAAAAGATTCTTCGCATTTTTCTTTTCCTTCTAATTCTTTTCCCAATTCTTGAACAAACTCAACACTATCCACAATTTGTTCCGTTTTTTTCTGTTTCTCATAAAGCCTGTTAAGCACTGGTTGAATAAATTGTTCGAACCAAATGTATCTTTCATTTGGGATGAAAATATTTCCTGTTCTATTAACCCCGTTTTCTCTAAGCATTTTTCCGTTCGCTTCAAAATCTCCGTGCAAAAAATTTCCATGAGTCTTGATGATGTCTTCTTCAATTCCGCCGGTAGTTGTTACAACAAAATGAACTAATTTGTTTTTCACTAACCAAGTAATTTGTTCTCTTAATCCTGAAGTAGAAACGTTTGAAGTAAAGCCCAAATAAATATCGACGTTTTCTTCACGCATTTTTTTTACTAGTTCAATTGCTTTACCCAAATTAGTAGCTTGAAAACCAGTGTCCTTAAATGAATCAAAGAATTTATTTGCATCAAATGGTTTGTCAAAGTTGTATCCTACAATTTTTCCAGAACCAATTTCTTTACTTTTTTTTAGTATAGCTTTTCTTGGGTCAATTTTTTTCATATTTTTTCACTTCATCAAAAATTGTTTTTTTATTTTTTTAGTGGGCAGGGGGAGACTTGAACTCCCGACCGCACGATTATCAGTCGTGTGCTCCACCACTAAGCTACCCGCCCATTTTCATTGATACTTTTGTCAACTGGTTATTAGAAAACCACTGGAAAAGCTTTAAAAAGGTTTTAAAACACTCCCAAGAAACTTCTTTGTAATAGCTAACCAAAACTTGGTGAAATAATAGCCCCGTAGTACAGTGGCCAAGTATACAGGCCTTTGAAGCCTGGGACCCCAGTTCGAATCTGGGCGGGGCTAATTAATCTTTACATCTGTTTTAATTGTTTTCTTTGTTTTAATTATTAATGTACGATTCAACTAAGCCTTATACTAAGGAAGTTCTTGCTCTTGTTAAAAAAACGTGGGAAACTCCATTTGTTTTGGTTAGTAAGGGGATTGTTTCAAAAAAGTTTTCTTTCCCAGAATACCATCATTCTGATGGAATTGGTTCTAAAGGGATTTATCACTGGGGTGCGATGACATTATCCAACGCAGTTATTGATGCACTCGCAATGAATCTTAATGATTTAGCGATGGTAACTGCTACTCCTTACGCAGTTATTGATCATCTTCTTTTGCCTGAAGATAACCATAAAGCAATTATTGAATTAATACAAAATTTATCTCGCGAGTGTATTCAAAGAAGAATTGCAATTACTGGTGGCGAAACAGCTATTCACAATAATATGCAAGGGATTGATATTAGTATGACTATGCTTGGTTTTGTCAAAAAGCCTTTTGTAAATAATTTTTGTGAAG
>CAYLWD010000022.1:0-10778 GCA_964387305.1 uncultured archaeon | reverse complement strand
TTCGTCATCTATTTTTAATATTTGTTGGTGGTAAAAATAAATTTCGTCAAGATTCTCTTCCCTAAATAATTTTCTCACGTTTTTGTTAGGATACTTTCCTAATACGCTTGCTTGTAATTCACCGAATTCATTTAATTTTTGTTTTAATTCTTTTATATCATAATTCCGTGTTTTTACTTTAGATGCGAGTACCGGTAATGGGTTAACATCAATTCCAATGCTCTCCATTCCAAAATTTTTTGCTACTAGTAAAGAAGTTCCTGAACCAACAAAAGGATCAAACAAAGGACCTTCAAGTTTGTATTCTGAAACAAGCCACTCAACTAATTCTTTTGAATAACCTTCTTTATAGTAAAACCAATTATGTACGGGGGTAAATTTGTTTGGAATAAAAGTTACTAACTCGTAAAGGTTTTTTGGAATCATTATAGAGTAGTTTTTCGTTGTACTTAAAAACAATTTGTTTAAGTTTTTTGGAAGATTTTTTGTTTTATTTGGAAAGGGTTAAAATTTTTATATTTTTTTGAGTTAATTTTTCTTTGCGGATGGTTTAAAATCTTTTTTGCATTTACTTTTTACGAAATGCATGAAAGAATTGAACAACAAAAAGGGTTAACTAATTCTGCAAATGTTTCCTTGGCGCAAAGCTCTTCTACTAATGAGGCTTCTCCTCGCGGAAATGGACATTCAACTACTAGTAATCATAATGGTAAAGATAATAGTAGTAATCACAACGGTAAAGAAAAGAGTACTACTCATAATGGGAAAGAAAATGGTAATGGAAAAGAAATTTCTTCTGATAATTTGAATAATAAGAAAAAATTTTTGTTTGTTTCTGCAGAGAGTTTGAGTGGGGACTTAGCTTGGCAAATAAAAAAAGAGGGTAATGAGGTAAAAGCCTTTGTTGAGAGAGAATCTGATAGCGATGTTTATGACGGATTTCTTGATAAAGTAACTAATTGGAAAGAACATGTTGATTGGGCAGATGTAATTGTATTTGATGATGTTGATTTTGGGGAACACGCTGATTCTTTGCGTGCAAAAGGAAAACTAGTTGTTGGGGGAACAAAATATACTGATAAATTAGAAGAGGACCGAGAATTTGGGCAAAACGAAATGAAGCGCGTAGGAATGCTTGTTCTTCCTCACTGGGATTTTACTGACTTTAATTCCGCAATTGATTTTATTAAACAAAACCCAGGTAAATATGTTTTTAAGCCATCTGGAAATGTTGCTTCTGACCAAAAAGGAATTCTTTTTTTAGGACAATATGATGATGGAAAAGATTTAATTGAAATTCTTGAACAAAACAAAAAGCTTTGGGCAAAAAAAATAAAAAAATTTCAATTACAAAAAAGAGCTGAAGGAGTTGAAGTTGCAGTTGGTGCTTTTTTTAATGGAAAAGATTTTATTTACCCAATTAATGTGAATTTTGAACACAAAAAATTATTTCCTGGAAACATTGGCCCTTATACTGGTGAAATGGGTACGTTGATGTTTTGGTCGCACCCCAATGAAATTTTTAACAATACTTTATTCAAAATGAAAACCGATTTAGCTAATTCAGGATATGTTGGTTATGTGGATATTAATTGTATTGCAAATCCTCGCGGAATTTATCCGCTTGAATTTACTTGTCGTTTTGGTTACCCTACTATTAGTATTCAAATGGAGGGAGTAACTTCTGAATGGGGCGACGTAATGTACAAATTAGCCAAGGGAGAATCCTTTGATTTAAAAGTAAAAAAAGGGTTCCAAATCGGAGTTGTTATTGCAGTACCTCCGTTCCCATTCGATGATAAACGCGAAGCTTTCATTTACAAAGACATGTCAATTCTTTTTAAGAAACCAAATATTGATGGAATACATTTAGGGGATGTAAAATTAATTGATAATGTTTGGACTGTTGCAGGGGATTCAGGGTATGTTTTGATTGTAACTGCTTCAGGTATAACAGTTGAAGATACTAGGAAACTTGTTTACCAACGTGTTCGAAATGTAATGTTACAAAATATGTATTACAGAACCGATATTGGTTTGAAATGGTTCACTGATTCTGATAAACTACACACTGAGGGCTATTTGTACAAATAGATTAAATTAAAAAAATTTTTTGTGAATGGCCGAAGAAGTTTATTCTTCTTCAGCAAATTGTTTTATTGCATCAAGATTTTCTATAATTAATTTAGCCTTTGTTTTACCAAAGCTGAATGGGAACTTATCATTCTCGTCCCTCTTTAATCGAATTATTTTATTTCCTTTGAAATCAGAATATTCTATCATTAAAACACCTCTAAAAAACTGATTTATTATGCTCGGGTTAAGTTTAAAACCTTGAGTTTAGCGTGGTGGAAAGAAGATATTTTGTTATTTTTGGGAGAATGATTATAGTGCTAATATAATTGAAAACATAGTTCCTGCTATTATACAGTAGTAAGCAAAATATCGAATCTTTCCTTGTTTTAATAATTTAAGAAAAAATCCTATACTTATGTATCCTGTTATGAATGCAGTTATTACTCCAACAAGTATTACGTCTAATTGCATTCCAATGCTTTGAGCAGAAAAAAGTTCTACTACTGAAGAAATGAACATTGCAGGAATACCAATTATAAAAGAAAATTCTGCTGCCTCATGAGCATGCATTCCTGAAAGGATTCCTGTGCTTATTGTTGAACCCGACCTAGAAATTCCTGGTGCGCTTGCAAATCCTTGTGCTAAACCAATTGCGAATGCTCTTTTTGAATCAAGTTTTGCTTGCCTATTTTTTCTTACTGTAGAAAAAAGTAAAAACAATCCAGTTAGTATTATTAATAAGCTAGCAACTTTTGGAAAATCAAATAAGTATTCAAAGTAGGGCCTAAAGGGAACTGCAATTATTACGGTTCCTATTCCAGCAATTATAATGTATTGTGTATATTTGTTTGACGTTTCATCTCCAGCCAATAATCCTGTTAATATTTCTAAAATTCTTTTTCTAAAATAAATAATTAGTGAAAAAACTGTTCCAAGCATTATTGCAATATCGAATTGTGTTGGAGAATTCACTCCAAGAATTGCTTGTAAAACTACTAAATGCCCAGAACTCGAAATGGGTAACCATTCAGTAAATCCTTGTATTGCTCCAAGAATTATTGCCCAGATTAAATCCATACGATAATGCAGGATAGAATAGTTTTTTAATTCATTTTTCTACGAGTTTATTAATACAGTTGGTGATTTTTTGAAAACTTTGCTTTTGAAAATTAATTCTTCTTTTCCTGAAAAAAATAAAATAAATAATTGTGCTAACATAGTTTCTCAAGGAGGGTTAGTTGCTTTTCCTACTGAAACAGTGTATGGTTTGGGTGCGAATGCACTTGATTCTCGTGCAGTAAAAAAAATTTTTGTAGCAAAAGGCAGGCCACAAGATAATCCAATGATTGTTCATGTTGCGAATAGGAAACAAGTTGAGGGACTAGTTAAATTTATTCCAAAAAAGGCTATTATTTTGATGAAAAAATTTTGGCCAGGGCCCTTGACAATAGTAATGAAAAAATCAAAAATAGTTCCTACCGAAGTAACTGCGGGGCTTGATACTGTTGCAATAAGAACTCCTTCAAACCAAATTGCTCTCGCGCTTATTCGTGCCTCGAAGGTTCCGATTGCCGCTCCTTCTGCAAACTCTTCAGGAAAACCAAGTCCAACCAGTGCTTCTCATGTTGTTGATGATTTGTTTAGAAAAATTGATTGCATTATTGATGGTGGACAAACCGATGTTGGAATAGAATCAACTGTAATTTCTCTTGTTGGGGAAAAGCCTTTACTCCTTCGCCCAGGAAAAATTACTCTGGAACAATTAGAAAAAGTTTTGAAGGAAAAAGTTATTGTAAAAAATAAATTAATTGTTGGAGAATCTCCACACTCCCCCGGAATGAAATACAAGCATTATTCTCCAAAAGCACAAGTTGTTTTGTTTGTTGGTAAAAAAGACTTTATTTCTAAGAAAGATTTTTTTATAAAAAAATTTGGTAAAGAAAAAATTGGAATAATTTGTTTAAAAAATTTTAATTTTAGTCCTTCTTTAGGCATTCAAGTTTCTCACGTAAAAAACCTTTCTGATTATGCAAAAAACGTTTTTGCTTTGTTCCGAGAGTTTGATTCTCAAAAAAAAAAATTATTTTGGTTCAAAGCGTTGAAGAAAAAGGTTTGGGTTTAGCAATAATGAATCGATTAAAGAAAGCTGCTTGCGAAAAATAGTTTTTGGATTTATAGTTTTGCAAATTAAATTATTCAACAAGAATCGCTGGTTTTCCAGGGAAAGCATTCTTCGCCTTAACTTCTTTTGATTCTTCAGCGTGAATTACTTCAATGATTCCAAATTCTTTTTCAAGTGCATTCCTTGCTTCGTTTAGTGTTGCGTACTCATCAAATTCGTGCAAGTCTGATAATTCACCTAATTTATTAACAGCACTTTTTGCAAAGGGTTGTATTTCTGCCCCGAATTTTTTGATTTCAACATCTGAAGTTAGTGCCTTCATTGCTAAACCAAAGTCAGGCTTATTTTCACAAGCTTTTTGAACAATTCCAAGTGCTTTCCACTTCCATTTTGGTGCAACAAAGAGTTTTACTTTAGAAACTTTTTCCAGTTTTGCAAGTTCTTTTATTCTAAGAATATCAATTCTAACATTTTGCACTATTCCTTCAATGCGTTCAAGCTTTTCATCAATCTTTTTCTCATCAGCAATTGGCCATGCTTGGATTGTAATTAATTCTTTGGTTCCAACTTTTTTATTGTTACCGATTTTTTGCCACAACTCTTCAGTTAAGTGTGGACAAATTGGGTGCAACAATTTCAAGAAAGCGTCTAGTTCTGTTCTTCCAATTTGTTCTTCTCCAGCAATCGAATCAAACAATTCTCTTAATTTTATTATTGCTTGATTGTATTTAAAATTTTCAATTAATTCAGTAACTTCTTTTATTGTTTTATTTGTTTTACTTTCAATCAACTTACTTGATTTACCAATTTTTATTTTACTTACAACAGAAAAAATTTTTTGATTATACTTGAATACAGATTCTATTCCCCTATCATTCCAAACACTATCACTATTCGGTGCAGAGAGTGACATTAAATTGAATCTCAACGAATCCGCGCTATATTTCTCAATCATTTCTGAAGGATTAACTACGTTGCCTAAACTTTTTGACATTTTGTTTCCATCAGCACCGTGAAGCATTCCTTGGTTGAATAATTTTGTAAAAGGTTCATCAAAATCAAGCATTTTCATATCCCTCAAAGCTTTCGTAAAGAACCTTGCATAAATTAAATGCATGCAAGCATGTTCTGCTCCACCAATATATTGGTCAACAGGCACCCACTTTTTTACTTTTGTTTTATCAAACGGTTCTTTTTCGTTTTTGTTATCGCAATAACGCAAATAATACCAACTACTATCAAAGAAAGTGTCCATTGTATCGGTTTCTCTTCGTGCTTCGGAATTGCACTTAGGGCATTTTGTTTTCACAAAACCTTTATTTCCTACAAGTGGATTTCCTTCACCGAATTTTACATCATAAGGTAATTTTACAGGTAATTGTTCGTAAGGCACAGGAATTATTCCACACTTTTCACAATAAATCATTGGAATTGGTGTTCCCCAATATCTTTGCCTAGAAATTAGCCAATCGCGGAGCTTAAAATTAACTGTTCTTTTTCCAATTTTATTTGTTTCAAGGTAATCAGAAATTTTTTGAATCGCTTCAGTACTATTAAGTCCACTAAATTTTTCTGAATTTACAAGTATTCCTTCTTCCGTGAATGCTTCTTTCATTTTTTCTGTAACAAGTTTTTTGTTCTTTGGTTGAATAACAATTTTGATTGGAATTTTATATTTTTTTGCAAACTCAAAATCTCTTTGGTCGTGTGCGGGTACAGCCATTACCATTCCTGAACCATAATCAGCTACAACAAAATTTCCTGCATAAACAGGAATCTTTTCTTTTGTTACTGGATTAATTGCGTAACTCCCAGTAAATACTCCTTCTTTATCCATTTCTTCCATTTCTTTTTCGCTAACTGATTTTAATTTTTTCAAAAATCCTTCAACAACATTTTTTTGTTCAGGCGTAACTAGTTCAAAAAGTTTTGAGTGTTGTGACGAAACTACTACAAAAGTCACTCCAAAAATGGTGTCGGGGCGAGTAGTAAAAACAACCCAATTTTTTCCATTTATTTCAAAATTAATTTCTGTTCCAAAGCTCTTACCAATCCAATTTTTTTGCATTGATTTTATTCTTTCAGGCCATTCTAACTTTTCAGTCATTTCCAATAATTCTTCAGCATATTCTGTTGTCTTAATGAACCATTGTTCTAAATGTTTTATTTCAACGTCAGTATCAGCGTGTCTCCAACATTTTCCTGAATGCACTTGTTCGTTAGCAAGAACCGTATTGCATTTGGGACACCAATTTACAGCAGCTTTTTTTCTATAAACTAATCCTTTTTCAAAAAACTTTATGAAAAAATATTGGTTCCACTTATAATATTCGGGGAGACAAGTTTTCACTATTCTTTCCCAATCATAACTTAATCCAAGCATTTTTTGTTGTTCAGCAAAGTTCTCCATTGATTTTTTTGTGTAATCGTCAGGGTGTTGCACGGCTTTTATTGCAGCATTCTCTGCAGGTAAGCCAAGTGCATCGTAACCCATTGGGTAGAGTACTTCAAATCCATTCATCCTCTTGAATCTAGCATAAATGTCTCCTATAGTGTAATTCAAAGCGTGTCCCATGTGTAAGCCAGTAGAGCTAGGGTAAGGGAACATTTCCAAAACATAACACTTTGGTTTCTTTGAAGAATCATTAGCTTTGAATACTTTATTTTGTTCCCAAGCTTTTTGCCACTTGCTTTCAATTGCGTGGAAGTCTGGTTCCGTAAAGCCTTCTTTATTTTCAGTCATTGGTTAAATTGATTTAGAAAGAGTTTTTAATTATGATAGAATTGTGAATTTTATATACATTTTCAACTTTTTCGTTCATTTCTCTTCGCTTATTTCTTTGTAAGCGGATAGTGCAGCAACTGCTCCTTGTCCTGCTGCCACAATTGCTTGTCTGAATCCAGTTGAAGTAATATCTCCTGCAGCAAATATTCCTGTAATGTTTGTTTTCATTCCAGTATCAACAATAATATATCCTTTCTCGTCTGTCTCTACTCCAACGTCGTGCAAGAATTCTTTTACAGGTTCGGCACCAATTTCAATAAATAATCCATCAAGTTTCAAATCTTTTCCATTATCAAGTTTTATTCCTTCAACAAATTGGGTTCCATAAATTTCTGTCGGAGTTGCTTTGAAAATAAATTCAACATTTTTTCTTTTAGCAAGTAAATCAACTTTTGTTGGTTCTACTCTAACAAAATTTTTTCTTTTATAAATTACAAAAACTTTTTTTGCAATATCTGATAGTAATAATGCTGAATCAATTGCAGAGTTTCCCCCACCAACAACACCAACTATCTTGTCTCCGAAGAAAGCACCGTCGCAAGTAGCACAATAAGTTACTCCTTTTCCAAGGAATTGTTCTTCTCCCTTTATTCCGAGTTTTTTTCTCTTAGTTCCAATCGCAATAATAACTTTTTTCGCAAAAAATTTTTCTTTTCCTGATGAGAGTTCAAACAAATTTTGTTTTTTAGTTATAGAATCAATTCTTTTTCCTTCTATTTTTACTCCTAAATTCTTTGCGTGATTAAGCATCTTCATTCCGAGTTCTATTCCAGAAATTTCTTCAAAGCCAGGATAATTCCAAACCAAATGCGCTTCACTAATTGTTCCGCCAAGTAATTCTCCGAAAACAATTGTTTTGAGTTTGTATCTCGCAGAATAAATTGCTGCACTCAAACCCGCGGGACCAGCGCCCATAATAGCAACATCGTATTCATCCATTCTAAATCACTTTATTTATGTTATTATAATTATATTTATGAATTATAGTTATATTTGTGTTCAAAAAATTAATAAATGCACTATTTCTTATTGTCATATGCAAGCATTTCAAACGCATTTTGTCAATTTTATTCGTAGCGTAGTGCTTCTACGGGGTCAAGTTTTGATGCTCTTAACGCAGGATAGAATCCTGAAATCATTCCCACTATCATAGAGAATGCTAATGCAAAAACTATTATTTCTGGGCTTTGCACTGCACTCAAACCAAATCCTGCTTGTTGTCCAACGAAAGCAATTATGTTTGCTAACCCAAAACCAACTATTACTCCAATTATTCCTCCAACTGCTCCGATAAAACCAGCTTCGAGTAAAAATAAAGTTAGTACAATAAAGTTTGAAGCGCCTAGTGCTTTCATTAAGCCAATTTCTTTTGTTCTTTCAAGGACAGAAGCAATCATTGCGTTAGTTATCCCTACTCCCCCAACTATTAGCGAGATTGCAGCAATTCCTGTCAAAAAAACAGTTATTAGCCCGAGTATTGAATTTATTTGTTCTAGGATTTGTTCTGAACCAAGTACGATAACACTGTTTTCTCCGTATTTTTTTTCAAGATTCTTTTCAATTAAGGTGGTAGCTTCATTAACATCTTTTGGGCTATATGTTTTTACAAAAATTATTGATGGACTCTCACTATCATTAAATTTTCTGAAACCATCCAAGCTCATAAAAACACTTGTCCCTGTGCTTGGGCCCCCACCAAAACTCTGGGCTTGGTCTTTTAAGAGTCCAACTACTTTGTATGATTCTCCATTTATTTTTACTTGTTTTCTAAG
Organism: uncultured archaeon; assembly: GCA_964387305.1. Classification (GTDB taxonomy): domain Archaea; phylum Iainarchaeota; class Iainarchaeia; order Iainarchaeales; family JAAZKV01; genus CAYLWD01. Next base: position 2,023 of record CAYLWD010000022.1, on the reverse strand, counting down.
ATTAATTTCTTCATCAAAAAAATCTTTTGCTACTCTTGCCCCCACAAGTATTCCTGAAGTATCACTCTTTGTTAGCATTCTTCCTTCATCAATTGTAAAATATCCTGTATCATCAAAAATACTTGCTTTACTTGCTTCCGCTGCACTTACTTGAATATTAACGCGTTGTCCATTAAATTCCATTACTGCAGTTCCAGAATAAATTGGAACAACTGTTTGAACACCTTTTACGTTCTCCATTATTGAAATATCAGTATTGGTTAGTTTTGTTCTTACTGAAGTTGAGCCCGCGCCAGGAATAACAAAAATAGTATTACTACCTAATTGCTCGAATTGTTTCTCAACAGCAACGCTTAATCCTTGTCCTACTGAAAGCAAACTAACTATTGCTGCAATTCCAATTACTATTCCAATTAGAGTTAAGAAAGTTCTAATTCCTTGTCTGCGTAAATTCTTCAAAGCAGTTTCGGTAATATCAAATCCAGAAGACATTTTATCAAACCCAAAAAATAATTTTTTTAATAGTATTTTTTTGTTAGCATTAATTAGTTACCCTTCAAGCAACTTTTCTTTTAACTGTTTTTATTTTAGCCAAGTTTCTTGGTTTGCAAACATTTTTTTCATCTGTAATTAATTTTCCATCAATCATCTTAATTATTCTTTCAGCATTCTTAGCCAGTTCTGGGTTGTGAGTAACCATGATAACTGTTTTGTCCATTGCAGTGTGCAAAGAATTAATTATTTCAGTAACATTGTTTGCTGATTTTGTATCAAGATTTCCTGTTGGCTCATCCGCAACAATAATTGGGGGGTCCATTGCTAATGCTCGTGCAACAGCAACCCTTTGTCTTTGTCCGCCCGAAAGTTGATTAGGTCTATTATACATTCTGTCTTTTAACCCAAATTCTTCAAGCAATTGTTTTGCTCTGTCTTCTCTTTGGTCTCTAGGATAATCATTAATCCACAATGGAACTATAACATTCTCTAGAGCGGTTAGTCTCGGCAATAAATTGAATGTTTGAAAAATGAATCCTATTTTTTTGCCCCTAAAATTAGCTAATTCAGCATTACTCATTTTTGTTGTTTGCGTTCCTTCAATGAATAAATCCCCACTAGTGGGACTTAACATTGTGCTCATCACATCAAGCATTGTTGTTTTTCCACAACCGGATGGCCCCATTACTGCAACATAGCTTCCTTTACAAACAGTTAAACTAACTTCATCTAGGGCTCTTATTTCAGTATCTCCCATCAGGTATATTTTTGAAATATTTTGTAAACGAATAACTCCTTCATTTTTACCCATGAAAATCACTTTTATAATAATCTTGCTTGTTTAGAATAAATGCAATTTACTTTAATAAACTAACTTATTTTTGTTTTTTGTGATTTATTGTACATCAACCTACTTACTTTTCTCCCTTAATTCCTTGCGCTTCTTTTCTTCTCTCAAGATTTTTGAAACCAACTTCTTGCATTCTTTTTAATGCGTTGCCTTGAAAATCTTCGCCTTTTTTTTGCCCAGGAAAACCAGTGTAATGAAAAATTATTCCCCCAGGTTTTAGTGTTCTATAAATTTCTTTATAAAAATTTCTTGAATATAATTCGCGGGCTAGTGCAAATCTTGGAGGGTCATGAAGAATCCTATCAAAATAATTACTAGGGAATTTTTTTATTGCATCATAAATGCTTTCATTTTTTAAAATAATTTTTTTATTTGAAAATAATTCTTTTGATTGTTCGTTTTGTTTAGCAATTTCTATTACGTGATGATCATTTTCAAATACATGAACTTTTTCAACTGCTTTGTGATTAGCAATTTCTATTGCAGTATAACCCAATCCACAACAACAATCCAAACAAACTCCTTTTAGTGGTAAAAGTTCTCTCGCCATTATTTTAGTGCTTTCTTTTACTCCAGGTTTTACACAATGCATGCGTATTCCTGAGAATTCCAAGCAAGGATAGTTATTTGTTCTAACTAATTTGTAAAAACGATTAGTGTCCTCACCAAAGAATGCTA
>CAYLWD010000021.1:0-10919 GCA_964387305.1 uncultured archaeon | reverse complement strand
CACCAATGTCATCTTGGGATTTCACAACAATCTGGCAAGAGAATTCAGGAACTTATCCAACTTTGAGATAATTTTGATTTATTTTGGAAAAAATTACAAATAATCAAAAAAAAATCAATTTCTTAAAAACCCCAAAAAATCACTTCGCCAAGGCAACGCTTTTAAAGCTTTCCTTGTGTAGATTGAATAGTCGCTTGGGTGTTGCGTTAGCACGCAAACTTTTTTGGTTTTCATGAGGAATTTTTGCAGTCGGTTTTTTTTAAAAATTTTTAAAAAACTTGATTATTCCCTCGTAAAAACAAAAAAAAGCAGTAATTTTTTCTGGTGAGAATTTGGCTTTTGAAATTGCAAAACACTATTTAGTTCCTGAGCACGTATTGATTAGAAGTGACAAAGTAGAAGAAATACTTGCTGAACTCGGTTTAAAGAAAAACGCTTTACCAAAAATATTGAAGGACGATCCCGCAATTAAAGCGTTGAAACCAGAAAAAGGCGATGTTGTTAAAATTATAAGAAAATCACAAACAGCAGGGCAAGCAATTTATTTTAGACGAGTAGAATAATTAATTTAAAATTAATTATTAAAGTTAAAAATTAGAAAAAATTTGTAATTGAAAAAAAATCAATTACCACAATTAGTAGTTGGAGAAATGGGTGAGTTTGATGAATTGGGAACTAATTGATTCTTATTTTAAAAACAAAAACATGGCTCAAATGGAAATAGATTCTTATAACCAATTTTTAGAAAAAAAGCTCGACGATATTGTACAAGAAAGTGCATTAATTGTCCCAAAGATAGAAGAAGTTAGAATAGAATTATCAAATATTGAAATTGAGAAACCAAGAATAATTGAAGCAGATGGTTCTCCGAGAGATATTTTTACTCCAATGGAAAGTAGATTAAGAAATAGGAGTTATGCGGGCCCAATTTACTTAACAATGAGACTATACAGAAGAGACGTTGAACAAGACGCAAGAAGAGCTTATATTGGTAATTTGCCAGTAATGTTAAAATCAAAATTGTGTTGGTTAGCTGACAAGAATCCACAAGAACTAATTGAAATGGGTGAAGACCCAATGGATTTCGGCGGTTACTTTATTGTAAATGGTTCAGAAAAATCTTTGATGACACAAGAAGTACTAGCATCTGATAGAGTATTAATTTCTGAGAGCGACAAAGGAATTGTTTCGGAAGTAATTTCAACTAGGGGAGCATTCAAGGGAAGAACAAGAATACTAAGAAGCCCAGAAGGAATGCTTTTTGTTAGTTTCCCAGCAAGTCCAAGGAGATTAAGCATTGTAACTTTATTCAAAGCACTAGGATTAGTCCAAAAAAAAGATGTTTGGGCAGCTTTCTCTGACGAAATAGAAATACAAAACGATTTACTTTTGAATTGGGAAGAGGACGAAGTAAAAACAGAAGAAGAAGCTCTTGATAAGATTGGTAAATACGTTGCACCAGGACAAGTAATTGATTATAGGTTAAGAAGAGCAAGGGAAGTTATTGACGGATTTTTATTACCCCATATTGGGCAAGATGAGCCAGCAAGATTAGCAAAGGCATACTACTTAGCAATGATGGCTACAAAAGGAATTGAGAGACACTACAAGTTAAGAGGAAAAGATGACAAAGACCATTACACTAACAAGAGATTAGAATTAAGTGGAAAACTAATGGAACACTTATTTAGATACTCTTTCAAATATTTTGTAAAAGATTTGAGATTCCAAATTGATAGAACCGTTACTAGGAGAAGAAAATTAAATATTTCTACAATCGTTCGTCCAGGTGCAATGACGGAGAGAATAAACTTCGCTATGAGTACAGGAAATTGGATGGGTAGAAGTACGGGTGTAGCAAAATTCATGGACAGAGTAAATTATTTAGCACCGCTAACTGATTTGAGGAAAGTAAAGAGTCAATTAGCAAAGACAAGAGAACTATACGAAGCAAGAGATGTTCACGGAACACATTGGAGTAGAATTTGTCCAGTAGAAACTCCTGATGGCCCACAATGTGGATTAGTAAAGAATTTAGCATTAATGGCAGAAGTAACAACAGAATCAGACGATAAACCAATCGAAGGATTCTTGCACGAACAAGGAGTGAAATTAAAGAAATTATAATTTTAATTCAGAAAAAATTAAAGAGAACAAAATATTGTGAGTGATTTTTATGGCTGTAGCAAAGATTTACATTAACGGAAGATTAATTGGTTTCCACGAAAGTGCAGAAGAACTTACAAAGAAAACAATTGAATCTAGGAGACAAGGAAACATTCCTAAACAAGTTAATGTTGCTTGGCACAAGGACACTAACGAAGTTTACATTAATACTGATGCGGGTAGAGTACAACGCCCAGTAATTGTTGTAAAGAACGGAAAGAGTCTTTACACTCCAGAAATAAAAAAGAAAGTAGAAGAAGGAAAAATGGTTTTTGATGAAGTGGTACAACAAGGAATAGTAGAATTTCTTGATTCTGAAGAAGAAGAAAACACTTTAGTTGCTCAAACAGAAGAAGAAATTACTAACAAACACACTCACTTAGAATTACACGGTGGAACAATCCTAAGTGTAATGACCAACATGATTCCTTACATGCAACACAACATGGCAGGAAAGGCTTTGCACGGAGCAAAACAATTCAAACAAAGTATTGGAGTTGGAGCAATTAACCAAAAAATTAGACACGATACTGAAGGATACATGCTTTATTACCCTGAAAAAAATTTAGTAAAAACAAAAACAATGGATATTGTTAAATTAGATCAACGGCCAGCAACACAAAACTTTGTTGTAGCAATAATGCCTTACTATGGTTTCAATACAATGGATGCTGTAGTTTTGAATAAAGGCGCAGTAGAGAGAGGATTGGCTAGAGCATCTTATTACAGAAATTACGAAGCAACAGAAGTGCGTTACCCTGGCGGACAAAAAGATAGATTCGAAGTGCCAAAAGAAGAGAGAGTTGGTTTTGTTGAACCTGAGGATTACAAAAAAATTGGTGAAGACGGTTTAATTGGATTAGAAATGGATGTTGATGCAAATGATGTTATTGTTGGAAGGACTTCTCCACCAAAATTCATTGAAGAAATGTCAGACTTTGGTGTTGACCAAGAAAAAAGAAGAGATAGTTCGGTGAGAGTAAAAAAAGGAAAGCCAGGTTACGTTGACACAATAATGATGACAGAATCAGAAGAAGGCGCTAGGTTAGTAAAAATGAAAATAAGAACAACAATGATTCCTGCTGTTGGAGACAAATTCGCGTCAAGACACGGACAAAAAGGAGTAGTTGCTTACATTGTTCCAGAAGAAGATATGCCATTTACTATTGATGGAATAAAGCCAGACTTAATTTTGAATCCACACTCAATACCATCAAGAATGACAATGGGACACTTAATGGAAATGCTTGGTGGAAAAGCAGGGGCAATGACTGGAAGAATAATTGATGGCACCCCCTTCGAATCAATGGAAAGAAAAGAACTAGAAGGAATGTTAGAAAACGCGGGACTTAGAGCAGATGGTAGTGAAATATTTTATGATGGAATAAGTGGAAGAAAAATTGATGGAGAAATATTTACTGGAATAATTGCACACAGAAAACTTTACCACGTTGTTATGAATAAATTACAAGCAAGGTCAAGAGGGCCAGTGCAAGTACTAACAAGACAACCAACTGAAGGAAAGGATAAAGAAGGCGGGCTAAGATTCGGAGAAATGGAAACAGAAACATTGGTTGGACACGGAGCAGCAATGCTATTACACGAAAAACTTATTGAAGATTCTGATAAGACTGTTGAATTGGTTTGCGAAAAGTGTGGAGTAATTGCAGTAAGAGACGACATAAGGAACAAAAATTATTGCCCAATCTGCAAGAGTTCAGGAGTTTATCCAGTAGAAATGAGTTACGGATTCAAACTGCTTTTAGATGAATTAAAAGCACTAGGAATTTTAGCAAAAATAAATTTGGTGGACAAGGTTTAGGGGTGTTTGAATGCTGGTAAAAAAAATTGGTAGCGTTGAGTTTTCTATACTCGGACCCGAAATGGTTAGAAAAATGAGCACCGTAGAAATCAATACCCCCGAAACTTACGATAAAGACGGTTTTCCAATGGAAGGAGGATTAATGGATCCTCACTTAGGAGTAATTAATCCAGGAATAAAGTGTAAATCGTGCGGACAAACAATGAAGTCATGTGGCGGGCACTTTGGACACATTGAATTAGAACGCCCCGTAATTCACTCTGAATTTGGTGGAAAATTATTAGGATTAATGGAAGCTTGTTGTAAAGAATGCGGAAAAATAATGTTACCTGATGAAGAGATTGCAAAATTAAAGAAAATTGCTAATGGAAGAATAGTTGATTTTACTAAAAAAATTATTTTAAAAACAAGGAATGCAAAAAAATGTCCTCATTGTCATGCACAATCAAAGAAAGTCACTTTAGATAAACCAACAAATTTTTCACTTGATAAAGAAAGAATTTATCCAACAGAAATAAGGGAATGGATTGAAAAAATTACTGACGACGATTTGCGAATATTGGGTTATGACACTGAAAGAATTAAACCGACTTGGTTTGTAATGACTGTATTGCAAGTTCCACCAATAACTATTAGACCAAGTATTACATTAGAAAGTGGAATAAAGAGTGAAGATGATTTAACCCACAAGTTAGTTGATATTATTAGAATTAATTTGAGATTAAAAGACAACATTGAGGCAGGAGCACCACAACTAATTATAGAAGACTTATGGGATTTATTACAATACCACTTGACAACTTACTTTGATAATAATACTGCTGGTGTACCGCCATCAAAACACAGAAGTGGAAGACCATTGAGAACAATTATTCAAAGATTAAAAGGAAAGAAAGGAAGATTCCGATACAATTTAACAGGAAAGAGAGTAAATTATGCTGCTCGTTCAATAATCGTTCCTGATCCTTACATAAAAATTTCTGAACTAGGTGTGCCAATTGATGCGGCAAAAGAATTAACTGTGCCAGAATTTGTTACAGAATGGAATGTTGCAGAAATTAAAAAAATGATTAAGGGAACTGAAAAACCAGTTTATGTTATTCGCCCAAATGGTGGAAGAAAAAGAGTTACAAAAGAAAATCGGGACGAAGTAGCTGAAGAAATTGATGTGGGGTACAGAGTAGAAAGAATCTTACAAGACGGAGATATTGTTTTGTTCAACAGACAACCATCTTTGCACAGATTATCAATGATGGCTCACTACACTAAAGTAATGCCTGGAAAAGTATTTCGAATTAATCCAATTGTTTGTTCGCCATACAACGCGGACTTTGATGGAGATGAAATGAATTGTCACGTTCCACAAACAGAAGAAGGAAAAACTGAGGCAATAAAATTAATGGTTGTAAAAGATAATATTATTTCTCCAAGATATGGTGCGCCAATAATTGCTCCAAAGGAAGATGGAGTTTCTGGAGCTTTTGCTTTAACGATGCCACAAACAAAGTTCAGTAAAGAAGAAACAATGCAAATGCTTTACAGTATTGGAATAACTGAATTACCAAAACCAGATATGGGAAAAGAATATTCAGGAAGATTAATTTTTTCACAATTATTGCCAAAGGATTTGAATATTAGTTTTGATTCAAACACACACAAGATTTTAAAGAAAGCTGGTTTGACTGATGAGCAATGTGAAAAATTGGGAACAAAAGTAAAAATTATTAATGGACAAATAATAACTGGAATAATTGATGCTGCTGCACTGAGTGAAGGAAGAGGCGCAATGATTGACAAGATGGCTAGAGAATATTCTGGGGATGTAATTGAAAACTTTTATTACGGATTGAATAGATTAGTTGCTTATATTTTGACAACAAAAGGAATGACTGCAAGCCTAGCTGAATACGAAGTAAGTGAAGATATACAAATACTGAAGAAAAAAGTTTTCTCAGAAACAATGAAGAAAGGAGAAGAACTAGTTGAAGCTTATGTTAAAGGTACGTTAGACATTATTCCGGGAAAAACAATTGACGAGAGTTTCGAATCATATATGATGAGATTAACTGCAGAAGCAAAAGGAAGAGTAGAAGACGAAATAATGAAAGAAAAACTAGTTTATGTTCTTGGAGAAAAACTTGAATTAAATACAATTGCTATGATATTATCAAAATCGAGGGGAAGTACAATCAACTTAATGAATATTGCAGGATTTTGGGGACAAGCATCTGTAAGAGAAGGAAGACCAAAAAAAGGTTTCAACAAAAGATTAATCTCATCAAATGATAAAGGCGATGTTGGAATTGATGCTGGAGGATTCATCCAAAACAATTTCTTGGACGGAATGACTGCAAAAGAATATTTTTACCACGCAATGGGTGGAAGACAAGGAGAAGTAGACACTGGTGTTTCAACAAAAGTATCAGGATACTTGTACAGGAGACTAGCAAATTCTTTGAAGGATTTACTTGTTAGCCCTGACGGAACAGTAAGAACCGCTTCAAATGATTTAGTGCAATACTCTTACGGAGAAGATGGAGTATTCCCTAAATTTACTAAACGCGGGGAAGTAATAAACGTTAAAGAAGAATTAAGTAAAATTAGGAGCGAATAAATAGAAAAAAAATGCAATTAAAAAAATGGAAAAAATTTTGAGTGATGGTTTATGGGTGAAGAAGATTTTAGCGAAGAAGTAGTTGTAGAAGAAAAAGACGAAATATTCCCAGAAGAACCTGAAGTTGAAGAAAAAGAAGAAAGCATAGAAGATGAAGAGACAGAAAAAATTGAAGGAGAAGAACTTATTGTTGAAGACACAAAAAAAATTAAAGGAAAAAAAGGCAAAGGAAAGAAAGCTAAAGGAAAAGCAAAGGAAGCAAAACAACCAAAATTAAAAGAAGATAAAAGAGAATACGAAGAAAAAGAAAGAGATTGGGAACAAGTTGCTTTACCAAAAATATACTTAGATGAAATAGTACACTTGGCCGAAACTCTTAATTTATCAAAAGACATTACTGATAAACTGGCAGATGCTGTAAAAACAAGGTATGATGCCGCATTAGTAGAACCTGGAGAGGCTGTAGGAATAATTGCTGCACAATCACTTGGAGAACCCGGAACACAATTAACTTTGAGAACAAAGCACTTTGCTGGAGCTGCTGAAGTTTCAGTAGGTTCAGGAATACAAAGAGTAGAAGAAATTGTTGATGCAAGGAGCAAAGCAAAGTACGCTACAATGACTATTTATTTGAATGAAGAATTAAGAGCGGACAGGGAATTGGCAGACAAGTTTGCAAAAAGCCTTATTGATGTAAGAGTAAAAGATATTGTTGCTGTTAAAGAAAATTTTGAAGAACTAAAATTCCAATTCGAAATACAAAAAGAAAAATTGAGGAACTTGAATTTAAAACTAGATGATGTTGTTGAAGAAATAAAAGCAGGTTTAAAGGAATTCAAAGCAAGACAAATGGATGAAACAATACACTTTAATTTGGACAAAAAATCTGAAATCTTAAAAGCAAGGAAAGGAATGATAAAACTTCTAGATACTAAGATTCACGGAATAAAAGGAATAGAAAAAACTTTACTAATAAAAGAAGGAGAAGAATTCTTAATAAAAACAAGTGGAACAAATTTGAAAGCAGTACTAAAACTTGAAGAGGTTGATGGGCACAGAGTTTACACTAATGATATTGAAGAAGTATCCAAAGTACTCGGAATAGAAGCAGGAAGATCACTTGCAATGAAAGAATTAAAGAAAGTTCTTGATGATAACAAAATTGCTGTTGATATTAGACATATAATGTTGTTAGCAGACTTAATGACTCAATCAGGCGAAGTAAAAGGAATTGTTAGAACAGGAATTACTAAAGGAAAAGCTTCTCCGTTTGCTAGAGCTGCTTTCGAAGAAACAACAAAGCATTTACTTGATGCAGCATTCAAAGGAGAAAAAGAAACTCTGAACGGAGTTGTAGAAAATATTATAGTTGGACAACCAATCAAAGTAGGAACTGGAATTGTTGAACTAGTAATGAAAGAATAAATTGATGAGCTGAAAGCACATTGAATAAAATAATAAATCTGAGAAAAAAAGCAGGTTTATAAATGATTCCGTGGAAGATTAAGTTTATTCCTTGAGAAGCAAAATTGCGGAGTAAGGTAATAGTTGAAAAACTCTTATTTTATCCAATCAATTTGTTATTCAAGAAATAGTGTTAAAACAACAAGAACAATTAACAAAAATAACTGGTGAGTAAATGGAAGCAAACAAAGAAATAAGAAGAGCGGTTGACACTGGAAAGATTTCTTTCGGCTATAAAGAATGCAAAAAAAATATTCTTGCTGGAAATGGAAAATTGATTATTATATGCAACAATATACAAAAATTTGAAAAAGAAAATTTAGAATACTTAGCCCAAGTAGAAGGAAAAAAGATTTACGCATTTGAAGATAATGGATTAGTGCTTGGAAGCGTATGTGGAAAACCATTTGTTGTATCCACAATGCTTGTAATAGATGAAGGAAAAAGTAAAGTTTTAGATTTAGTAAAATAAAATCAGAAAAAATAATGACGAAAAATATAGAGTGAATAGTGAAAAATTAATGAAGTTAACAATGGATGAAATCCGTTTGATGAATGCGCTAGAACAAGTTGCGCAAGTAAGTGCAAAAGATTGCATTACTAACCAAAGCACAGTGTCTTTTCTTGTAAAAGAAGAGGATGTCGGAAAAGCTATTGGAAAGAATGCAGTAAATGTACGCGCCTTGCAAGACAAATTAAAGAAACGCATAGAAATAGTTGGTTACCAAAATGAACCAGAAAAAGTAGTGGCCAAAGAATTAGAAATAACTGTACAAAGTACAGGGGAAAAAAATGGAAAATTAGTAATAAAAACATCACAAAATGATAAGAGAAAAGCATTAGGAAATGGAAAATTTAAAAGAGTGAAAGAATTTATTAAAAGAAATTATGATTTGGAGTTAGTAATTAGTTGAAAAGGGTTTTGTATTTAGAATTTTGTTATAGATGTGATTGATATGGGTAAAGGAGAATTTGCAGCACTTAGTTTGAGAAAAAAAAGAAAAAAATGGAGACAAAAAGACTTTAGACACTTAAAGAAAAAGAAACAATCAAACCACATAATAGATGGCTTACTTGAAGGAGCGCCAATGGCTCGAGGAATTGTTATAGAAAAAAGAGGAGTAGAAGCAAAGCAACCAAACTCAGGAATTAGGAAATGCGTTAGAGTACAATTAATCAAGAACGGAAAAGAATTAACTGCACTAGCACCAAGAGACGGAGCAATTAAATTTATCGAAGAACACGACGAAGTAATGATTAGTTCAATCGGCGGAGCACAGGGTGGACCAAGCGGAGACCTAGCTGGAGTAAAATTCAAAGTTACTCACGTTAATGGACAAAGCTTAGAAATGCTTAGAACCGGAAAAAAGGAGAAATCGAAGAGATAAATAAATCGAAATGAAAAAAATTTGGAGATAAAATAAGAATTATAATTAGTGAAGGGATTATTGAATGGTTGAAGAAATTGTTGAACAAAAAACAGAAAAAATCGAGTCAAAGGCAAAAAAAGAGGCTCCCGTCAAGGCTGAAACTCCAGTAAAAACTGAGAGTCAACCAAAAGTCGAGGTTCAACCAAAAACAGAGGCACAACCAAAAACAGAAGTTCATTCAAAACCCGAAGTACAACCAAAAACAGAAACTCACCCTGGAAAAATAGAACACAGAGAATACAGACCAAAAACAGAGGGGAGAAGGTACGAGAGTAGAAGATTCAACAAAGATTATGTCCCAAGAGAACACGTACATGAAAAAAAGGTTGAAGTTAAAAAGAAAATAATGTTCCCTGAACAAAAACTATTCAATAAGTGGAGTTACACAGAAGTAGTTGTGAAAGACTTGGGCTTAGCAAAATACATTAATCTTACACCAGTTAGTTTGCCGCACACATTCGGTAGAAACAGTCAAGGTAGGTTTGCTAAAGCAGACATAAATATTATTGAAAGATTAATTAACAAAATGATGAAATCAGGACAAGGAAAAAGAAAAATGAGCGGAAAATTTGTTAGAGGAAGACATGGTTGTGGAAAAAAATTACAAGCAATTGAAATAACTGAAAAAGCATTTGATATTATTAACAAAAAAACAGGGCAAAACCCAATCCAAGTTCTTGTAAAAGCATTAGAATATGCTGCACCAAGAGAAGATATTACAAGAATCAAGAGGGGAGGAGTTGCTTACTCTGTCGCGGTAGATGTTTCTCCAATGAAGAGATTAGATGAATCAATCAAAAATATAGTACTAGCAGGATTCACTAATTCATTTAATAGTAAACTTAGTGCAGAAGAAGCACTTGCTGAAGAAATAATCAATTCAGCAAACAATGATCCTAAAGGAGCTTCAGTAAAGAGAAGAGACGAAGTTGAGAGAATAGCTAGAGCTTCAAGGTAAAATTGAGAAACAACAATATTTACAAAAAATATTTAAAAAAAAATAAATGGTGAGTTCAAATGGGTAGAAAAGAAGAAATGGTTGCAAACGTTGAAAAATTAATGAGTAACGTTAAGGACGTAAGAAACTTTGGAACTGTTGCCCACATTGATCACGGTAAAACCACTTTATCAGACACACTAATCGCCGCCGCAGGACTAATTAATCCTGATTTATCTGGACAAGTACAAATGATGGATTACGAGGACCAAGAACAAGACAGAGGAATCACAATTAATTCTGCAAGCATTTCTTTGGTATTTCAAATGGGTGAAAAACAACACTTAATTAATTTAATTGACACTCCTGGACACGTTGATTTTACTGGAGAAGTAATTAGAGCAATGAGGGCAGTTGATGGAGTAACACTAGTTGTTGATGCTGTTGAAGGAGTAATGCCTCAAACAGAAACAGTAATTAGACAAT